>NZ_MUYZ01000099.1:0-20281 GCF_003013775.1 Micromonospora sp. MH33 | reverse complement strand
TCCCGGACGCCGGGGCGACGGGCCGCCGCGCGAGGGGCGTTTCGGCGCCGACCGGCGCGGCGGTGTCCGGCGCCCGGCCCGTCCGGCCGTGGACCTGCCGCGGCACGTCGCGTACCAGGCGATCGCTGCGGTGCACCGGGACGACGCGTACGCCAACCTGGTGCTGCCGGCGATGCTCCGCGACGAGGGGCTGACCGGCCGGGACGCCGCCTTCGCCACCGAGCTGACCTACGGCACCCTGCGCCACACCGGCACCCTGGACGCGATCATCACCGACGCGGCCGGCCGGGACGTGCAGCGGATCGACCCGCCGGTGCGGGACGCGTTGCGGCTGGGGACCTACCAGCTCCTGCACACCCGGGTGCCGGCGCACGCGGCCGTGTCGTCCACCGTGGACCTGGTCCGCACGGTCGGTCCCGGGGCCACCGGCTTCGCCAACGCGGTGCTCCGCGAGGTGGCCGGCCGGGACACGGACGGCTGGGTGGCGAAGCTCGCCCCGTCCGAGGAGACCGACCCGATCGGCCACCTCGCGCTGGCGTACAGCCATCCGCAGTGGATCGTCCGGGCCTTCGCCGAGGCGCTCGGCGGCGACCTGCGCGAGACCGCCCGCCTGCTCATGGAGGACAACGAGCGCCCGCCGGTGCACCTGTGCGCCCGGCCCGGCCTGGCCGACCCGGTGGCGCTGGCCGACGAGGTCGGCGGGGCGCCTGGCGCCTTCTCGCCGTACGCGGTCTACCTCTCCGGCGGCGCCCCGGGCGAGCTGGCGGCGGTGGCCGAGGGGCGCGCGCACGTCCAGGACGAGGGCTCCCAGCTGGTGGCGAACGCCCTCGCGGTGGCGCCGCTGGACGGGCCGGACGGCCGCTGGCTCGACCTGTGCGCCGGCCCCGGCGGCAAGGCCGGCCTGCTCGGCGCCCTGGCCGCGGAACGCGGCGCCCGGCTCACCGCGGTCGAGGTCGCCGAGCACCGGGCCCGGCTGGTCGCCCAGGCCACGCGGGGCCTGCCGGTCACCGTGGTGCACACCGACGGGCGCACGGTCGGGGCCGATCCGAAGCTCCCGGAGGGGCACTTCGACCGAGTGCTGGTCGACGCCCCGTGCACCGGGCTCGGCTCGCTGCGCCGCCGGCCGGAGTCCCGCTGGCGGCGCCAGCCGTCGGACCTGCCGCCGCTGACCCGGTTGCAGCGCGAGCTGCTCACCGCGGCGCTGCGCGCGGTCCGGCCGGGCGGCCTGGTCGCGTACGTGACCTGCTCGCCGCACGTCGTGGAGACGCACGTGACGGTGACCGAGGCGTCCCGCCGGTGCGGCTTCCCGGTCGACTTCGTCGACGCCCGCCCGCTGCTGCCCGCGGGCATGCCCGGCCTGGGGGACGGCCCGACCGTGCAGCTGTGGCCGCAGCGGCACGGCACCGACGCGATGTTCCTGGCTGTGCTGCGGAGGGGCTGAGCGCGGACCCGATCGACGGGTGCAGGTGAACGCGGAGCGGGGCCGCCGGTGACGGCGGCCCCGCTCCGCGCATCATGTGACACCCCGGTTGACTCTTACATCGATACATGTAACTGTTCCGATCATCGGCCCCGCGGGGCTCCCACCGGAGTCCACGGGTCGTGCCACCCCCGCCAGTACGTCCCGCCGACCCCCCATGAGGAGTCTCCATGAGACGCAGAACGCCGACCGCGGGCCTCGCGCTCGCCCTCTTCGCCGCCGTGACGGCGACCCTCACCACCACGGCCGCCTCCGCCGCCGCCGCCCCGGTGAGCGCCGCCCCCGCGCTCGCCGCCGCCGCGCCGGACATCTCGGTGACCAACGTCCAGGCCCACCTCACCCAGCTCAACACCATCGCCAGCAACAACGGCGGCACCCGGCGGGCCGGCTCGGCCGGCTACACCGCCTCGGTCAGCTACGTGAAGGCCAAGCTCCAGGCCGCCGGCTACACGGTCACCGAGCAGTACTGCTCCGCCTGCACCTACCCGTCGAACAACCTGATCGCCGAGTGGCCGCAGGGCCCGGCCGACCAGGTGGTCATGTTCGGCGCGCACCTGGACAGCGTCTCCGCCGGCCCGGGCATCAACGACAACGGCTCCGGCTCGGCCACCCTGCTGGAGAACGCACTGGTCCTCGCCCAGCAGAACCCGAGCATGACCAAGCGGGTCCGGTTCGCCTGGTGGACCGACGAGGAGCAGGGCCTCAACGGCTCGGAGTTCTACGTCAACTCGCTCAGCGCCACCCAGAAGAGCGCCATCAAGGGCTACTACAACTTCGACATGGTCGGCTCGACCAACGGCGGCTACTTCATCAACCGGCTCACCTCCACCACGGCGGCGCCGCTGAAGGCGTACTGGGACTCGCTCAACCTCCAGCCGGAGGAGAACGTCGAGGGCCAGGGCCGCTCCGACGACTACTCCTTCCAGCAGGCCGGCATCCCCACCTCCGGCTACGCGGCGGGCGCCAGCGCCCGCAAGACCACCGCCCAGGCCGCCAAGTGGGGCGGCACGGCGAACTCCGCGTACGACTCCTGCTACCACCGCTCCTGCGACACCACCGGCAACGTCAGCGCGACGGTCCTCAACCGCAGCGCCGACGGCGTCGCGTACGCGATCTGGCAGCTCGCGGTCGGCGGCGGCACCCCGACCGACGACTTCTCCGTCGCGGTGAGCCCGGCCTCCGGCAGCGTCGCCCGGGGCGGCTCCACCACCGCCACGGTCAGCACCGCCACCACCAGCGGCAGCGCCCAGACCGTGAACCTGTCGGCCAGCGGCGCCCCGAGCGGGGTGACGGTGGGCTTCAGCCCGTCCTCGGTCACCTCGGGCGGCTCGGCCACCATGACGGTCAGTGTCTCCGCGACGGCCACCACCGGCACCTTCACCATCACGGTCACCGGCACCGGCTCGGTCACCCGCAGCGCCGGCTACACCCTCACGGTGACCGGCACCGGCGGCTGCACGGGCGCCCAGCTCATCGGCAACAGCAGCTTCGAGTCGGGCAGCACGCCCTGGACGGCGTCGTCGGGTGTCATCACCAACTCGTCGAGCCAGGCGGCGCGGACGGGCTCCTACAAGGCGTGGCTGGACGGGTACGGCAGCAGCCACACGGACACGTTGTCGCAGTCGGTGAGCATCCCGGCCGGGTGTTCGAGCTACACGCTGTCGTTCTGGCTGCACATCGACACGGCCGAGACCACCACGGGCACGGCGTACGACAAGCTGACCGTGCAGGTCGGGTCGGCGACGCTGGCGACGTACTCGAACCTGAACGCGGCGAGCGGTTACGCGCAGCGCAGTTTCAACCTGGCGGCGTACGCCGGGCAGACCGTGACGCTGAAGTGGACCGGGGTGGAGGACGCCTCGCTCCAGACCAGCTTCGTCATCGACGACGTCACACTCCAGGTCGGCTGAGCGACCCGGGCGGGGTGGGCTCGCGGGCCCACCCCGCTCCCGCTCAGGTGACCGGCAGGGCCTTGCTGCCGCCGCCCTTGAGCGAGCGGGTCAGCGTCCGGTCCGAGACCCAGAGGAAGCACTGCACACCGCGGTCGCCGTCCAGCCACTCCTCCTCGAAGGGGTGGTAGATGATCGTGCCGGCCCGGTAGACCATGTCGCTGTTGTTCGGCACCTTCACGTACTTCGCGATCAGCCCGCGGCAGCCCTTGTGCGCCCGCAGCGAGGTGCGCTGGAACTCGGCGTAGCTGATGTCGGGGAAGTGGTAGACCCCGACGAACTCGGCGTGGTGCTTGGCGGTGCAGGCGACGGGCCGCATCTCCTCCACGTCGTCCTTCTTGAGCTTCGGGTTGAAGCAGCCCAGCGTCAACGGCGAACCCGCCTTCAGGGCGTTGCGCAGGCTGCCGCTGCGCGCGGTGACGCTGCCGTCGTCCAGGCTGGCCACCTCGGAGACGTCGCAGCGGAACCAGCGGGCCCCGCCGGTCCAGGCCAGGGCCGACGGGAAGACCACCGACAGCCGCAGCCGCCCCGAGTGCCAGTCCGCGCCGACCGCCTTGTTGACCTGCTTGGCGCACTCGGCGTGGGCGGCCCGGGTGCCGGCCGAGCCGGCCCGCGGGGGAGCGCCGCGTTCCGCGTCCGGGCCGGTCAGGGTGCCCACGTGCAGCGTCTCGGCGCGGTGCGTGGCCGCGCAGTCGACCGGGTTGTAGCCGCTGAGGTAGCCCACGTCCTGGATGGTGGGGTGGCAGGCGCCGGACTCCGGCACGAAGGCCGTCGGGGCGCCGAAGGCGGGCCAGTCGTCGGCCAGGTCCCGGTCGACCCCGGCCGGCGCGCCGCAGCCGCCCAGTGCCAACACCGCCGTCACGCCCACGGCGACCGCCGCCCACCATCGCCGCATCGCGACCGACCTCCCCGTCGTCCGTGGTCGGGCCACCGGCGCGGAGCGCCGGGTACGCCTCGGCGGTGCAGCATACGGCACCGGGGCTCAGATGACGGGTAGTCCCTCGGGGCCGGCACCGCGCATCGACCGGGTGAGCTTGCGGTCGTCGCTCCACAGGAAACAGCGCACCCCCCGGTCGCCCTCCTCCCACTCCCGCTGCGACGGCGGGTAGAAGATCGAACCGGCCCGGTACGGCAGGTCGGCGTTGTTCGGCACGGCGGCGAAGGCGGCGATCAGCGCCATGCAGCGGCGGTGCACCTCCGGGGCCGCCCGGGTGAAGTCCGGCCAGGTCCGGTCCCGCTCCTCGTACACGCCGACGAACTCGGCCCGGTGCGGCTCGGTGCAGAGCACCGGGGCCATGTAGTTCAGGTTCTCGCCGATCAGCTTGGGGTCGAAGCAGCGGTGCACCAGCGGGTTGTCGCCCACCATGGCGCCGCGCAGGCTGCCCAGCCGGTTGACCGGCCGGGTGTTGTCGATGCTGTCGGTCTCGGCCAGGTCGCAGCGGAACCAGCGGGCCCCGGCCACCCAGGCGGTCACCGGGGGCAGCGCGATGTTGAGGGTGAGCCGGGCGGAGTGCCAGTCCCCGCCGATCACCTCCCGGGCCCGCTGGTCACACTCGGCGCGGGCGGACCGCAGCGCGGGCGACCCCGGCTCCGGCCGGGCGCCCTGCGCCGTCGGCCCGGTGAACCTGCCGACGTGCACCGTCTCGGCCAGGTGGCTGCCCGCACAGTCGACCGTCTCGTAGGTGGCGGCCTGCACCACGGGCGTGAGCCGGGACAGGCAGGCGTCCGTGGCGGGGACGAACAGGCGCGGCGCGGGCAGCGCGGCCCAGTCGTCGGTGAGGTCCCCGTCGGCCCGGTGGGGTGGGACGCAGCCGGTCAGGACCACCGTCGCCGTGCCGGCCAGCGCCAGCGCCACGAGCCACCGTCGCATCGTCCGCCCTTCCCGGGAGATGACAGCCGGCCGCCGCGGCCCGTGCGGCGTTCCGCGCGACCGGGCGTGCAGCATATGTGACAGTCCCTGTAGGAGTTTCGTCCTGTTTCGATCGTTCGGCCAGTCACGGATGGCTTTTCGTGTCGATATCCCGCGCCGGACGGGCCGGTTCTGCGCTGAGAGTCACGGCTGGGTCACGGCGGGTTCCCGGCGGTGCCGCGCTGCGGGCGGCGGGTGACCGCGTTCGTACACTGGCCCCGTGACCGTACCGCCGCTGATCGTCGCGCCCAGCATCCTGGCCGCCGACTTCGCCCACCTCGCCGACGAGGTCCGCGCCGTCGAGCACGCCGCCGACTGGTTGCACGTGGACGTCATGGACAACCACTTCGTGCCCAACCTGACCATCGGGCTGCCGGTGGTGCAGAGCCTGCGCGCGGCGACCGAGCTTCCCTTCGACGTGCACCTCATGATCGAGGACCCGCGCCGCTGGGCGCCCGGGTACGCCGACGCCGGCGCGTACAACGTCACGTTCCACGCCGAGGCGTGCGACGACCCGGTGGCGCTGGCCAAGGACCTGCGCTCGGCGGGGGCGAAGGCCGGGCTGGCGATCGACCGGGACACCCCGATCGAGCCGTACCTGGACCTGCTGCCGAGCTTCGACACGCTGCTGATCATGACGATCAAGGCCGGCTTCGGCGGCCAGCGGTTCATCCCCCACCTGCTCGACAAGGTGCGCGCCGCCCGGCGGCACGTCGCGAGCGGCCACCTGGAGCTACGCATCGAGGTGGACGGCGGGATCGCCGCGGACACCATCGAACAGGCCGCCGCGGCGGGCGCCGACGCCTTCGTCGCCGGCACCGCGGTCTACGGCGCCGACGACCCGGCCGAGGCGGTCCGCCGGTTGCGCGGCCTGGCGGAACGCGCGGCGACCGGGGCCTGACATGGATCCGGCCGGCGACCGACCCGACGTGATCCTGGTCGTCGACGACGACGAGGACATCGCCCGCTTCGTCGAGTTCAACCTGCGGCTGCACGGCTTCGAGGTGCTGCACGCCGGCGACGGCCAGGAGGCCCTGGAGGTCATCGAGCGGCACCGGCCGGACCTGGCCGTGGTCGACCTCATGATGCCGCGGATCGACGGCCTGGAGCTGACCCGCCGGCTGCGCGCCGACCCGATGACCTCGGCCCTGCCGGTGATCATGCTGACCGCCAAGGGGATGACCTCCGACAAGGTCAACGGCCTCAGCGCCGGCGCCGACGACTACCTGGTCAAGCCCTTCGACACCGCCGAACTGGTCGCCCGGGTCAGCTCCACGCTGCGCCGCAACAAGGAGTTCCGCGAGGTCTCGCCGCTGACCGGGCTGCCCGGCAACAGCCGGATCCGGCGGGAGATCAGCGACCGGGTGCGCAGCGGCGTCGACTACGCCGTCGGCTACATCGACATCGACCGGTTCAAGAGCGTCAACGACCGGTACGGCTTCGTCCGCGGCGACGAGTTCATCTCCGCGCTGGCCCGCAGCCTGCACCGGGCGGTGGTCTCGATCGGGCTGCCACCGGCCTTCCTCGGCCACGTCGGCGGCGACGACTTCGTCATCGTCTGCACCCCCTCCCAGGTCCGGCCGCTCACCAGCCGGGCCGTGGTCGACTTCGAGAAGGCCGCCGACGCCCTCTACGATTCCACCGACCGGGAGCGCGGCTTCGTCGAGCTGAAGGACCGGCGGGGCAACATCCGCCGGGCCGCCCTCGTCACCCTCTCCATCGGCGTCTCCCTGTCCGACTCCGGCAAGCGCTTCACCGACCCGCTGGAGGCGATCGCCGTGGCCTCCGAGATGAAGACGGTCGCCAAGAGCCAACCGGGGTCATACGTCGCGGTCGACCGGCGCCGGGGCGTGACGTGACGAACCGGCCCGCGCTGTGAGGTAGCTCGCCTCTGTGGCGCGACCCGCCGCGCGGCGTGTAAGACTTCCGGTGTACCCACCACGCGCTGGCGGGGCTCGGTGAAATTCCGAACCGGCGGTGATCCACGGTCCGACCGTGGTAAGCCCGCGACCCGGACGGCTTCGGCCGCACGGTGGACCTGGTGAGAATCCGGGGCCGACGGTTGGGGTGCGGTTCGTCCGCCCCCAGACAGTCCGGATGGGAGACAGCGCGCGGGACGGGGAGGGCCCTGCCGGGCGCTGAGCACCCTCAGCCGCCGCGTGGGCTCCCCGGGGCCGGCTGTGCCGTCCCCGGATCTCCGCCGCCGCGTGTCCGCGGCATCCGTGCCGCCTTCTCCCTGAACCGCCCGCGCGCGACCGGCGAGCGAGAGGACAGGGCTGGCGATGGCGAGCGTCTCCGTGGACGAGGCGATGCGTCGCGCGATCGCGCTGGCCGCCCGCGGGCTCGGCGCCACCAGCCCCAACCCGGTGGTCGGCTGCGTCCTGCTGGACGCCGACGGCGAGGTCGTCGGCGAGGGCTTCCACGCGTACGCGGGCGGTCCGCACGCCGAGATCGTCGCGCTGGCCCAGGCCGGCAAGCGCGCCCACGGCGGCACCGCCGTGGTCACGCTGGAACCCTGCGACCACACCGGCCGCACCGGCCCCTGCAGCCACGCGCTCATCGCGGCCGGCGTCGCCCGCGTCGTCGTCGCCGTCCCGGACCCCAACCCGGTCGCCTCCGGCGGCGCGGCCACCCTGCGCGCCGCCGGCATCCAGGTCGAGGTCGGGGTACGCGCCGAGGAGGCCGAGGCCGGCAACATCGCCTGGCTCACCTCGATGCGCCGCGGCTGGCCGTACCTGATCTGGAAGTACGCGGCCACCCTCGACGGGCGTTCCGCCGCGGCCGACGGCACCAGCATGTGGATCACCTCCGAGGCGGCCCGGATCGACGTGCACGCCCTGCGCGGCACCGTCGACGCGGTGATCGCCGGGGTGGGCACCGTGCTCACCGACGACCCCCGGCTCACCGCCCGCAACCTGCGCGACGGCACCCTCGCCATCCGGCAGCCGCTGCGGGTGGTGGTGGACAGCTCGGGGCGTACCCCGGCCGAGGCCCGGGTCCGCGACGGCGCCGCCCGCACCTGGGTGGCCACCGCCGCGGAGGTCGGGGCCGGCCCGGACGGCCGGGTCGACCTCGCGGCGCTCCTCGCCGAGCTGCACCACCGCGGCGTGCGGGCCGCGCTGCTGGAGGGCGGCCCCACCCTCGCCGGCGCGTTCCTCGCCGCCGGCCTGGTGGACAGGATCGTCGGGTACGTCGCGCCGAAGCTGCTCGGCGCCGGCCCGACCGCGCTGCTGGACGCCGGCGTGACCACCATCGCCGACGCCATCGACCTGGAGCTCACCGACGTTACGCAGGTCGGCCCCGACCTGCGGATCACCGCGCTGCCCCGGAAGAGGGAGGCCTGACATGTTCACCGGCATCGTCGAGGAACTGGGCGAGATCGTCCGGACCACCGACACCGGGAGTGACTCGGCGCTGGTCGCGGTCCGCGGCCCGCTGGTCACCTCGGACGCCCGGCACGGCGACTCCATCGCGGTCAACGGGGTCTGTCTCACCGTGGTCGACGTCGACGGCGGGGTCTTCACCGCCGACGTGATGGGGGAGACGCTGCGCCGCACGGCGCTCGGCGCGCTGCGCCCCGGCGACCCGGTCAACCTGGAGCGGGCCGCCGCGCTGAACAGCCGCCTCGGCGGCCACCTCGTGCAGGGGCACGTCGACGGGGTCGGCGAGCTGCTGAGCCGGGAGCCGGCCGCGCAGTGGGAGACGGTCCGGTTCCGGCTGCCCGCCGGCCTTTCCCGCTACGTGGTGGAGAAGGGCTCGATCACCGTCGACGGCATCTCGCTGACCGTCGCCGGGGTCGGCGACGACTGGTTCTCGGTCGGGCTGATCCCCACCACCCTCAAGCTCACCACCCTCGGCGCCAAGGGCGTCGGCGACCCGGTCAACCTCGAGGTGGACGTGCTGGCCAAGTACGTCGAGCGGCTGCTCGGCGACCGCGCGGCGGGAGGCGACCGGTGATGGGCCCGCTCGGCTGGCTGCTCGACGCCCAGGTGCACGTGGCCGGCTCGCCGGTGCTGGTCCGGGAGATCGTCGGCAACGTCTTCGGCCTCGCCTCGGCGCTGCTCGGGCTGCGCCGGCTGGTCTGGGCCTGGCCGGTCGGCATGATCGGCAACGCGCTGCTGTTCACCGTCTTCCTCGGCGGGGTGTTCGTCACCCCGCAGGCGCACGACCTCTACGGCCAGGCCGGCCGGCAGGTCTTCTTCTTCGCGGTCAGCGTCTACGGCTGGTGGCGCTGGTCGCGCAACCGCCGCGCCGGCGGCGGGGAGCAGCCGGCGGTCACCCCGCGCTGGGCCACCTGGCCGGAGCGGCTGGGCCTGCTCGCCGCCGCGGTGGTCGGCACCGCGGCCGCGTACCCGGTGCTGGCCGCGCTGGGCTCCTGGGGGCCGCTGCCGGACGCCTGGATCCTGGTCGGCAGCCTGCTCGCCACCTACGGGATGGCCCGCGGGTGGGTGGAGTTCTGGCTGGTCTGGATCGCCGTCGACGCGGTCGGCGTGCCGCTGCTGCTCCAGGGCGGCTTCTACCCGTCGGCCGCCATGTACCTGGTCTACGGCGGGTTCTGCGCCGCCGGCATGTTCGCCTGGTGGCGCACCTCCCGGGCGACGCCGCCCGCCCGCACCCCGATCCCGCCGACGTACTCGGAGGCCGTGGCATGACGAGCTTTGGCAGCATCGAGCAGGCGGTGGCGGACATCGCCGCCGGCCGACCCGTCGTCGTGGTCGACGACGAGGACCGGGAGAACGAGGGCGACCTGATCTTCGCGGCCGAACTGGCCACCCCGGAGCTGGTCGCGTTCATGGTCCGCTACACCTCCGGCTACATCTGCGTGCCGCTCACCGACAGCGAGTGCGACCGGCTGGACCTGCCGCCCATGCACCACACCAACCAGGACCGGCGGGGCACTGCGTACACGGTGACCGTGGACGCCCGGGAAGGGGTCAGCACCGGCATCTCCGCCGCCGACCGGTCACACACCATCCGGCTGCTCGCCGCCGCGTCGACCGACCCGACCGACCTGGCCCGCCCCGGGCACGTGGTGCCGCTGCGCGCCCGCCAGGGCGGGGTGCTGCGCCGCCCCGGGCACACCGAGGCGGCCGTGGACCTGACCCGGCTCGCCGGGCTGCGCCCGGCCGGGGTGCTCTGCGAGCTGGTCAACGACGACGGCACCATGATGCGCCTGCCCGACCTGGAGAAGTTCTGCGCCGAGCACGGGCTGACCCTGGTCACCATCGCCGACCTGATCGCCTACCGGCGGCGCACCGAGAAGCAGGTCGAGCAGGTCGCCGAGGCGCGGATGCCCACTCCGTACGGGGTGTTCCGGGCGCTCGGCTACCGCGCGGAGCACGACCCCGCCGAGCACGTGGCGCTGGTCATGGGCGACCTGGGCGACGGCAGGGACGTGCTGGTACGGGTGCACTCCGAGTGCCTCACCGGGGACGTCTTCGGCTCGCTGCGCTGCGACTGCGGCCCGCAGTTGCAGGCCGCGCTGGCCCGGGTGGCCCAGGAGGGGCGGGGCGTGGTGCTCTACGTGCGCGGGCACGAGGGGCGGGGCATCGGCCTGCTGCACAAGCTCCAGGCGTACCAGCTCCAGGACCAGGGGCGGGACACCGTGGACGCGAACCTCGACCTGGGGCTGCCGGCCGACGCGCGGGACTACGGCACCGGCGCGCAGATCCTCTACGACCTCGGCGTCCGCTCGATGCGGCTGCTGACCAACAACCCGGCCAAGCGGGCCGGGCTGGAGGGGTACGGCCTCACGGTGAGCGGCCGGGAGGGGCTGCCCGTGCGGTCGAACCCGGAGAACGTGCGCTACCTGCGCACCAAGCGGGACCGGATGGGCCACCTCCTGGAGGGGCTGGACGAGGTGACCGAGGCGCCGATGGGCCGCCCGGTCGCCGGCGACGAGATCGGAGCATAGACATGGCGGGTTTCGGCGAACCGGGCGTGACCGTGGTGGACGCCGCCGGGCTGACCGTCGGTATCGTGGCCGCGCGCTGGCACAGCGACCTCACCGACCACATGGTCGACCGGGCGGTGGCCGCGGCCGAGGCGTGCGGCGCGCAGACCGTGGTGGCCCGGGTGGCCGGCTCGGTCGAGCTGCCCGTGGTGGCCCAGGCGATGGCCCGCCGGTACGACGTGGTGGTCGCCCTCGGCGTGGTGGTGCGGGGCGCGACCGCGCACTTCGACTACGTCTGCCAGTCGGTCACCGAGGGGCTGACCCGGGTGGCGCTGGACGAGGGCAAGCCGGTGGCCCACGGGGTGCTGACCGTGGAGACCATCGAGCAGGCCCGGGATCGTGCCGGGCTGCCCGGCTCGGCGGAGGACAAGGGCTGGGCGGCCACGGTGGCGGCGCTGGACGCGGCGCTGGCCATCCGGGGCCTGGACGCCACCAGCCGCCGGGTCGGCTTCGCCTGACCAGCGGGAAGCAGGCCCCCCGGGGCGAGTGGTCACCGGGGGCGGCTGGAAGAATCGCCTTCCGTGAAGACGTTCGAGGAGTTGTTCGCCGAGCTGCAGGCCAAGGCCGCCGCCGGCACCCCGGGCTCGGGCACGGTCGCCGCTCTGGAGAAGGGCGTGCACTTCATCGGCAAGAAGGTCGTCGAGGAGGCGGCCGAGTCGTGGATGGCCGCCGAGCACGAGGGCCCGGAGCGGGCCGCGGAGGAGATCTCCCAGCTGCTCTACCAGGCCCAGGTGCTGATGCTGGCCACCGGTCTGGAACTGAAGGATGTCTACCGACATCTGTGAGTGCCCCGTCCGCTGATCAGTCGATCGATCGAAGGAGCACTCCCATGCTGCGTGTCGCCGTACCCAACAAGGGCGCCCTGGCCGAGTCGGCCGCCGGGATGCTGCGCGAGGCGGGCTACCGCCAGCGCACCGACCCGAAGGACCTGGTCTGCCGGGACGAGCCCAACAACATCGAGTTCTTCTACCTGCGCCCCAAGGACATCGCCACCTACGTCGGCTCCGGCGACCTGGACGTCGGCATCACCGGGCGGGACCTGCTGGTCGACTCCGGCGCGCCGGCCGAGGAGGTCGTCGACCTCACCTTCGGCCGGGCCACCTTCCGGTTCGCGGCCCGCCCCGACGACGTGGACTCGGTCCAGCAGCTCGGCGGGCACCGGATCGCCACCGCGTACCCGGGGCTGGTCGAGCGGCACCTGGCCGAGCTGGGCGTCAAGGCCGAGGTGATCCGGCTGGACGGCGCGGTGGAGAACGCCATCCGGCTCGGCGTGGCCGACGTGGTCGCCGACGTGGTGGAGACCGGCGCCACCCTGCGCCAGGCCGGCCTGGTGGTCTTCGGCGAGCCGCTGCTGCGCTCCTCGGCGGTGCTGGTCCGCCGGGCCGGCGCCCCCGGCTGCGCCCAGCAGGAGCAGCTGCTGCGCCGGCTGCACGGCGTGCTGGTCGCCCGCCGGTACGTGATGCTCGCCTACGACGTGCCGGCCGGCCTGCTGGACCGGGCCAGCTCGCTCACCCCGGGCATCGAGTCGCCGACCGTCTCCCCGCTGCACCGGGAGGGCTGGGTGGCCGTGCAGGCCATGGTGCTGCGCGACGACGTGCACCGCATCATGGACGAGCTGTACGAGCTGGGTGCTCGGGCCATCCTGGTCACCAACATCCACGCCTGCCGGTTGTGAGGCCGCTGCCGGTCCCGGCCGCCCTGGCCGTGGTCGTCCTCGGCGGGGTGGCCTCGGCCGCGCAGGGCGTGGTCAACGCCGAGCTGGGTGAGCGGGCCGGGGACCCGCTCATCGGCGCGGTGGTCAACAACCTCGGCGGCTCCCTGATCGTGCTGCTCGGGCTGGTCGTCGTCCCCTCGATGCGCGCCGGGCTGGCCGGGCTGCGCCGCTCCGGCCTGCCCTGGTGGGCCTTCCTGGGCGGGCTGGGCGGGGCGGCGATCGTGGTGATCGGCCCGTTCGTCGTGCCGGCGCTCGGGGTGGCGATCTTCACGATCGCCCAGGTGGCCGGGGGGAGCCTCGGCGGCCTGGCCGTCGACCGGGCCGGGCTGGCCGCGACGGGCCGGCTGCCGCTGACCGGGCCCCGGGTCGTCGGGGCGCTGCTCGGGATCGCCGCGGTGACCCTGGCCCAGCTCGGCCGGCCGGTCGGCGACCTGGCGGTCGGGCTGGTGCTGCTCTCGGTCGCCGGCGGCCTGGCGGTGGCGTTGCAGTCCGCGCTCAACGGGCGGGTCGCCGCGGCCGTCGGCCCGGCCGCCGGCCTGGCGGTGAACTTCCTGGTCAGCACCTCGGTGATCGCCGCGGTGGCGGCGCTGGCCGGCGTGTTGGCCCGCCACCCGAGCTGGCCCACCCAGTGGTGGCTCTACGTCGGCGGCCTGTTCGGCGTCGGCATCGTGCTCGCCCTGCTGGTCGGCGTCCGCGCCGCCGGGGTGTTGCGCACCGGCCTGGCGCTCGTGGCCGGGCAGCTCGGCGGGGCGTTGCTGCTGGACGTGGCACTGCACGGCGGCGCCGGGGTCCGGCTGCCGGTGCTGGCCGGGGCGGTGCTCACCGGGGTGGCGGTGCTGGTGGCCGGCCGCGGGCGGCGCGTCCCGCGGCGCGTGGCGGCGGAACGCGAGCCCGAGCCGGATGGCAGACTGGTTCCGTGAGCGAGCGGAGCGAGCGAACCAGCAGGCTCAGCAGCGCGGCGCCTCGCGCCGGCGCGGAGCGAGGCGAGGCCGCGGTTCGAGGCGATTCAGTGGTGACCGTGCGGCCGCGGCGGATCCGGGTGGTCTGCTGGGCGTCGGCCGTCACGCTGCTGGTGGTGTTCAGCCTGGTGGCCACCTCCCTGACCGGCGCGACCGGCGACGGCTACGGCTCGTTCCAGCGGGGCGATCAGCTCGCCATGGTGGGGCTGGGCGTCTTCGGTGCCCTCGGCTTCCTGCTCTTCACCCGTCCCCGGGTGGTGGCCGACGCCAAAGGTGTCCGGGTCCGCAACGTGATCAGCTCGTACGAGCTGCCCTGGGAGGTGATCCGCGGGGTCCGGTTCGACCGGGGCGCCCCGTGGGCCAGCCTGGAGCTGCACGACGACGACCTGCTGCCGATGGTCGCCCTCCAGGCCGCCGACAAGGAGCGCGCCGTCGAGGCGGTCCGCGCCCTGCGCCGCCTGCACCAGGCCCACCTGGCCGCCCTGGCCGACCCGGCCACCCCGCGCTGACCGCCCGCCGCGTCCCGGCCGGCCCGGTTTGGGGAGGGCTGGGGCGAGGGTGTAGTGTTGCGGAGTCGACCAGACTGCCCTCAGGGCGGTCCTGAAGCGGAGCGCCTGCTCCCACCCGAGTCGCCCCCTTAGGTGGCCGGGTCCCGGTCTCCCGGTTCCGGGCACGTCCCGGTCCCGGATGCGCGATCCTGTGATCGTGCCGACCGGTCGAGTGGGCCCTGGCATGCGCCGGGGCCTTCTGCTTTCCGGGTCGGCTCCCGTCCGGGAGCCCGCGGAGTCGGCATCGTAGAAGACTCGACTCGAGGAGGCCCCATCAGCGTCGAACCACGCGTGAACGAGCAGATCCGGGCACGTGAGGTCCGACTGGTCGGCCCTGAGGGTGAGCAGGTGGGCATCGTCCCGCTGGAGCGCGCCCTGCAGCTGGCCGCGGACGTCGACCTGGACCTGGTCGAGGTTGCGCCGATGGCGCGCCCGCCGGTGTGCAAGCTCATGGACTTCGGCAAGTTCAAGTACGAGAGCGCACTCAAGGCGCGCGAAGCGCGGCGTAACCAGCAGCAGACCGTCATCAAGGAGATGAAGCTCCGGCCGAAGATCGACCCGCACGACTACGAGACCAAGAAGGGTCACGTGGTGCGGTTCCTCAAGGCGGGCGACAAGGTCAAGGTGACGATCATGTTCCGCGGTCGCGAGCAGAGCCGCCCGGAGCTGGGTTACCGGCTCCTGCGTCGGCTCGAGTCCGAGATCACGGACCTGGGATACGTCGAGGCCGCTCCGAAGCAGGACGGCCGCAACATGATCATGGTTCTCGCTCCGCACCGGGCCGTGAAGGCCTCCGCGGTCGCCGCCACGGCGTCCCGCGGCGGGCCCCGCGACCGGGCCGCGGAGGAGTCGGCCGCCCCGGCAGGTGGCGAGACCCCGGCGGCCGGCGAGACCGCAGCAGCCGGCGAGACCGGCACGACCGCTGACACCAGCGGTCAGTAACAGGGGAGAGACGTTCCACATGCCGAAGATGAAGAGCCACACGGGTATGGGCAAGCGGGTCAAGGTGACCGGCAAGGGCAAGATCGTTGCCCAGCAGGCCGGCCTCCGCCACAACCTGGAGAAGAAGCCCTCCACCCAGACCCGGCGGCTGACCGGCACGGTCGAGCTGGCCAAGGCCGACGTCAAGCGCATCAAGAAGCTGCTCGGCCGCTGACGCGCGCCACCTGAACCGAAGAAGGAGTTGAGATGGCACGCGTCAAGCGGGCTGTGAACGCCCAGAAGAAGCGTCGTACCCTGCTGGAGACCGCGAGCGGCTACCGCGGTCAGCGCTCCCGGCTCTACCGCAAGGCCAAGGAGCAGGTGCTGCACTCGATGCAGTACGCCTACCGGGACCGTCGCGACCGCAAGGGCGACTTCCGGCAGCTCTGGATCCAGCGGATCAACGCCGGCGCCCGGGCCAACGGCCTGACCTACAACCGGCTGATCCAGGGCCTGCGCCTGGCCGGCATCGAGGTCGACCGCAAGATCCTGGCCGACCTGGCCGTCAACGACGCCGCGGCGTTCGCCGCGATCGTCGAGCTGGCCCGCGCCGCCGTGGCGGCCGAGGGCACCGGTGGCGCCGCGGCCCAGGCCGCCTGATCCACCCGTACCAGCAGATCGAGGCGTCTCCCATGCCGTCAGCACCGCACGGGAGGCGCCTCGACGCTGTTCCCGGCCCGTTCACCCCGCGTACCCCGCGGGTGGTCGCCGCCCGCCGGCTCCAGCGCCGGCGGGACCGGGAGGCCACCGGCCGGTTCCTGGCCGAGGGACCGCAGGCCGTCCGCGAGGCGCTCGCCCGCGCCGGCACCGTGGTCGAGCTGTTCGGCACCCCGGCGGCGCTGGACCGGTACGCCGACCTCGCCGCGCTGGCGGCCCGCGCCGACGTGCCGGTCTCCGAGGTCACCGACGAGGCCCTCGCCGCGCTCGCCGAGACCGTCGCCCCCCAGGGCCTGGTCGCCGTCTGCCGGCACCTCGACGTACCCCTGGACGCCGCCCTGGCGCGCGGACCGCGCCTGGTCGCGGTGCTCGCCGAGATCCGCGACCCCGGCAACGCCGGGACCGTGCTGCGCACTGCCGACGCGGCCGGCGCCGGCGCGGTGGTCTTCGCCGGCGACGCCGTCGACCCCTACAACGGCAAGTGCGTGCGGGCCTCCGCCGGCAGCCTGTTCCACGTCGACGTGGTCCGCGCCACCGAGCCGGTCGCCGTGGTCGCCGCGCTGCGGGCCGCCGGGCTCACCGTCCTCGCCACGACGGGGTACGGCGACACCGACCTCGACGACCTCGCCGACGCCGGCCGGCTCGCCGCACCGACCGCCTGGCTCTTCGGTTCCGAGGCGCACGGGCTGCCCGAGGAGTTGACCGCCGCGGCCGACGCCCGGGTCCGGGTGCCGCTGCACGGGCGCGCCGAGAGCCTGAACCTGGCTGCGGCCGCGGCCGTCTGCCTGTACGCTTCAGCGAGAGCTCTGCGCCGACCCACGGGTCCGCGCGGCCACACAGCAGGGGAGTCAGCCGGATGATGAACGCGCCACGGCGTTCGTTTAGCCAGCCCGCCGGTGTCGGCGGGCGGCGGGCCTGACCCTTCCTCCTGCTCGACTCCCACCGGCGGGCTGCGGCGAAGCCGCGCGTCCGTAGACTCGCCTAGCCGCCCGTGAGGGCCGGCGCCGCCGTGAGGGAGTGCCCGTACGCCATGAGCTACCGCAACGATCCGTACGACCCGAAGCAGGTCGCCCTGCTCGACCCGGACGCCCTGGCCGCGGCCGTGGCCGACGCCGAGAAGGCGTTCGCCGCCGCCGCCGACCCGGACGCGCTGACCGCGCTGCGCCCCGCGCACCTCGGGGACCGGTCCCCGGTGTCGCTGGCGCGCCGGGAGATCGGCGCGCTGCCGCCCGCCGCGAAGTCCGACGCCGGCAAGCGGGTCAACGAGGCCCGCCGCGCCATCGAGACCGCGTACGCGGCCCGGCAGGAGATCCTGGAGCGCGAGCAGGCCGAGCGGGTGCTGGTCGAGGAGCGGGTCGACGTGACCCTGCCCTACGACCGGCGGCCGCGCGGCGCCCGCCACCCGCTGAGCACCCTGATGGAACAGATCAGCGACCTGTTCGTCGGGATGGGCTACGAGGTGGCCGAGGGCCCCGAGGTCGAGCTGGAGTGGACCAATTTCGACGCGCTGAACATCCCCGCCGACCACCCGGCGCGCGGCCTCATGGACACCTTCCACATCGCACCCCCGGCCGGCGCGGACAGTTCCGGTCTGGTGCTGCGTACCCACACCTCGCCGGTGCAGGCGCGCACCATGCTGACCCGCAAGCCGCCGATCTACGTGGTGGTGCCCGGCCGGGTCTACCGCACCGACGAACTGGACGCCACCCACGCCCCGGTCTTCCACCAGGTCGAGGGCCTCGTGGTCGACAAGGGCATCACCATGGCGCACCTGCGCGGCACGCTCGACCACTTCGCGCGGGCCATGTTCGGCGAGGGCGCGAAGACCAGGTTCCGGCCGCACTACTTCCCGTTCACCGAGCCGTCCGCCGAGTTCGACGTCTGGTTCCCGGAGCACCGGGACGGTCCGCGGTGGGTCGAGTGGGGCGGCTGCGGCATGGTGAACCCGCGGGTGCTGCGTGCCTGCGGCATCGACCCGGAGGTCTACTCCGGATTCGCCTTCGGCATGGGCATCGACCGGACCGTCATGTTCCGGCACGGGGTCAGCGACATGCGGGACATGGCCGAGGGCGACGTGCGGTTCACCCGCGCGTTCGGGGTCTGACGGTGCGGGCACGAGTTACGGAGACGGTGGTTTAACAGTCATGCGAGTTTCTGTCAGTTGGCTCCGGGAGCACGTCGACCTCCCGGCCGACCTGCCCACCGGCGACCTGGAGCAGGCGCTGGTCGACCTCGGCATCGAGGTCGATTCCGTGGTGGACCTGCGGGAGACCGTCACCGGCCCGCTGGTGGTCGGTGAGGTGCTGGAGATCGAGGAGCTGACCGGCTTCAAGAAGCCGATCCGGTTCTGCCGGGTGGACGTCGGCGCCGCCAACGGCACCGGCGAGCCGCAGGAGATCGTCTGCGGGGCGCGCAACTTCGCCCAGGGCGACCGGGTCGTGGTGATCCTTCCCGGCGGCGTGCTGCCCGGCGACTTCCACATCGGCGCGCGCAAGACGTACGGGCGCAACTCCCACGGCATGATCTGCTCCGCCAAGGAGCTGGGCCTGGGCGACGACCACTCGGGCATCATCGTGCTGCCCGAGGACACGAAGGCCTTGCCCGGCGACGACGCCCGCCCGGTGGTCGGCCTCGACGACGTCGTGGTCGAGCTGGAGATCACTCCGGACCGCGGGTACGCGCTCAGCGTCCGGGGCCTCGCCCGCGAGCTGTCGCACGCCCTCGGTGTGCCGTTCCGCGACCCGGCCGAGCTGCCGGCCCCGGGCGCGACCGCCGAGCCGGCGTACCCCGTCGAGGTGCGCGACACCGTCGGCTGTGACCGGTTCGCCGCGCGGATGGTCCGCGGCGTCGACCCGACCGCGCAGACCCCCGGCTGGATGTCCCGGCGGCTCACCGTGGCCGGCGTCCGCAGCATCTCGCTGCCGGTCGACATCACCAACTACCTGATGCTCGAACTCGGCCAGCCGATGCACGCCTTCGACGCCGACCGGATCAGCGGACCGCTGGTGGTCCGCCGGGCCGAGGCGGGGGAGAAACTGACCACGCTGGACGGCGTCACCCGCACGCTGGTCGCCGAGGACATGGTGATCTGCGACGACAGCGGGCCGATCTCGCTCGCCGCGGTGATGGGCGGCGAGACCAGCGAGGTCGTCGCCTCCACCACGGACGTGCTCTTCGAGGCGGCGCACTGGGACCCGGCCATGGTCGGCCGCACCGCCCGGCGGCACAAGCTGTTCAGCGAGGCGGCCAAGCGCTGGGAGCGGGGCGTCGACCCGGCGCTGCCGCTGGTGGCGCTGGAGAAGGCGGTCCGGCTGCTCACCGAGCACGCCGGTGGCACGGCCGGCGCCGAGGTCCTCGACCTCGACCACGTCCGGCCGCGTACCCCGGTGACCCTGCCGGCGGACCTGCCGTCGCGCCGGGTCGGCGTGGCCTACCCGACGGAGCGGGTGGTGGAGCTGCTCGAGCAGGTCGGCTGCACGGTCACCCGGGGCGCCGACCGGCTCGGCGAGGACCCGGGCGAGACCGGCGTCGCCGCCGCGGGCGAGGGTGCCGTGCTGAGCGTGACCCCGCCGAGCTGGCGGCCCGACCTCACCGACCCGGCCGACCTGGTCGAGGAGGTGGTCCGCCTCGACGGCTACGACCGGGTGCCGTCGGTGCTGCCCACCGCGCCCCCCGGCCGCGGCCTCACCGCACCGCAGCAGCGCCGCCGGGCGGTCGCCCGGTCGCTCGCCGAGCGCGGGTACGTCGAGGTCCTGGCGCACCCGTTCGTCGCCGCGGAGCTGGCCGACCAGCTCGGCCTGCCGGCCGACGACCCGCGCCGCCCCGCGGTGCGGGTGGCCAATCCGCTGTCCGAGGAGGAGCCGCTGCTGCGCACCACGCTGCTCGGCCCGCTGCTCGGCATCCTGAAGCGCAACGTCGGCCGGGGCCAGCGGGACGTGGCGATCTACGAGATCGGCACGGTGTTCCACCCGCGGCCGGGCGCCGGCGCGCCGCCGGCCATGGGCGTGGAGCGGCGGCCGACCGACGAGGAGTTCGCCCGCGCCGACGCGGTGGTGCCGGACCAGCCGCGGCACGTCGCCGTGGCGCTCACCGGCGAGATGGATCCGGCCGGCTGGTGGGGCGCGGGACGCG
>NZ_MUYZ01000098.1:0-20288 GCF_003013775.1 Micromonospora sp. MH33 | reverse complement strand
GAGCAGGCCGGCCAGCGCCGGCCCGGCGAGCGCGCCCAGAGTGCCGGCGGTCTGGTTCAGGGCGCCGGCCCGGGGCAGGTCCTCGGCCCGGACCATGGCCGGCACCAGCGCGGCGAGCACCGGCTGGGTGACCGCGAGTCCGGCCGCGAGCAGCGCCACCAGCGGGATGACCAGGGCCGGGCGCCCGGCGTACGCGAGCGCCAGGCAGATCGCGGCCTGGCCGAGCCCGGCGGCGACCAGCAGGACCCGGCTGTCCACCCGGTCGGCGAGCCGGCCGGTCAGCGGGGCGAGGGCGACCAGCGGCAACGTGGCGGCGAGCAGCAGGCCCGAGACGGCGAGCCCGCCGGCACCGGCCGACTGGAGCGCCAGGGTCAGCGCGCTGGCGGCGAGGAAGTCCCCGCAGCTGGAGACGCCCCGGGCGGCGGTGGCGAGCCAGACGTCGGGCCAGCGCGACGAACCAGATGCGAAGGACATACTTCGAAAATAATCCTTCACACCTTTTCGTTCAACCCCCGGCTCAGTCCAGGGGCAGCGCCCGGTACTGCACGGCGACGGGCCGGGCCCCCTCCGGCGGGTCCTTCCGCAGCCGCCGCCGGTACGGATCGAGCAGCCGCTGGATCGACTGGTTCAGCTCGGCCAACTCCTCGGCGCTGACCAGCAACAGGGTGTCGCTGAACCAGGCCGCCTCGTACCACTCGCGCGGCTCGTCCGGGGCGCGGCGGACCCAGTCCCGGGCGCGCTGGCTGTCCCGGGCCAGGTGCGCGTCGACCAGGGCCAGCTCGGCGGCCCGCGCCTCGGAGTCGGCGTCCTGCCCCGACTCGATGTAGTAGGACGGGCTGAACGCCCGCCAGACCCGCTCCCGGGCGTCCCCCCGGCTCGGGGCCTCCTCGATCAGACCGAACTTCGCCAGCTCCCGCAGGTGATAGCTCGTCGCGCTCGGCGAGAGCCCGGCGATCTCGGCGCACTCGGTGGCGGTCGCACCGCCCTCCACCGTGCTGAGATGCTCCATGATCGCCATACGGGCCGGGTGGGCCAGGGCCCGCATCACCTGCGGGTCGCTGATCGTCACCCGGCGCTGCTCCGGCCACGCCTCGGTCATGCCACCCATGATCCCGCGCCGGCCGGTGCCCGGGGAAATTCGGTTGCCCGCCGACCCGACCGGAGTAGGCTGCTCTGTCCCGCCTGACGGCCGTGGTGAGTAGCACCGCACAGGACGTCACCGCGCCGACCCGAGGTCGGAAACGCGAGCGGCAGCGTTGTTCCCCGTGACGAGGAGTACGTGGATGACCCTGCACGCCCAAGAACAGACCCTGGATGCCGAGCTGGTCGCCGAGCGCGCCCACCTGGACACCTCCCGCGCGGCGCTGCGCCGGATGCGCGAGCGCGCCGAGTCCCTCTTCGCCACCGGCGACAAGGTGGCCGGGGACGCCTACACCGCCGAGCAGCTCGGCCGGCACATGGCCCGGCGGGTGAAGGAACTGGCCGACGACCCGACCACCCCGCTCTTCTTCGGCCGGCTCGATTTCGGCGGCAACGCCGACGGCCGGCACAGTGGCGACGCGGATCCCGACGACGAAGTCGTCGGGATCTACCACGTCGGGCGCCGGCACGTCACCGACGAGCTGGGCGAGCCGCTGGTGCTGGACTGGCGGGCCCCGGTCTCCCGGTCGTTCTACCGGGCCAGCGCCCGCGACCCGCAGGGCGTCGCGGTCCGGCGCCGGTTCGGGTTCAGCGCCGGCGTGCTGACCAGCTTCGAGGACGAGCGCCTGGACCGGGGCGAGGAGCTGGGCACCGCCAGCCGGATCCTCACCGCCGAGATCGAGCGCCCCCGCGTCGGCCCGATGCGCGACATCGTCGCCACCATCCAGCCCGAGCAGGACGAGCTGGTCCGGGCTGACCTGGCCGACTCGATCTGCGTCCAGGGCGCCCCGGGCACCGGCAAGACGGCGGTCGGGCTGCACCGCGCCGCGTACCTGCTCTACCTGCACCGGGAGCGGCTGCGCCGGTCGGGCGTGCTGATCGTCGGGCCGAACCGGGCGTTCCTGTCGTACATCGCGGCCGTGCTGCCGGCGCTCGGCGAGGTCGAGGTCGAGCAGGCCACGGTGGAGGACCTGGTCGCCCGGGTCCCGGTCCGGGCGGTCGAGGACCCCGCCGTGGCCACCCTCAAGCACGACATCCGGCTGGCCGGGGTGCTGCGCCGCGCGGTCGACGCGCACATCGGCACGCCCACCGACCCGATCATGGTGTCGGACGGCTCGTTCCGCTGGCGGATCGGCCTCGACCCGCTGCACCGGTTGGTCGAGGAAACCCGCCGCGAGGGCCTGCCGTACACGACCGGCCGGGAACGGATCCGGGCCCGCCTCGTGGGGCTGCTGCAACGCCAGTCCGAGGCCCGCCGGGCCGATTCGCCCAGCGACGCCTGGCTGCGCCGGATGAGCAGGGCGAAGCCGGTCACCGAGTTCCTCGACGCGGTCTGGCCGGCGCTCACCCCCGACGGGCTGCTGCACCGGCTGCTGACCGACCCCGAGGCGCTCGCCGCCGCCGCCGACGGCCTGCTCACCGCCGAGGAGCAGGAGCTGTTCCGGTCGGGCAAGGTCGGCCGTACCCCGAAGGCGACCCGGTGGACCGCCGCCGACGCCGTGCTGATCGACGAGGCCGCCGGGCTGCTGGAACGGCCCGCCGGCTTCGGGCACGTGGTGGTCGACGAGGCGCAGGACCTCTCCCCGATGCAGTGCCGGGCCATCGCCCGGCGCAGCGAACACGGCTCGATCACCCTCCTCGGCGACCTGGCGCAGGGCACCGCGCCCTGGGCGGCCACCGACTGGCGGGAGTCCCTGGCCCACCTGGGCAAGCCGGACGCGGCGGTGGTGCCGCTGAGCGTCGGCTTCCGGGTGCCGGCCGCCGTGGTGGCGTTCGCGAACCGGCTGCTGCCGGCGCTCGCCGTCGACGTGCCACCGGCGCAGTCGCTGCGCCGCGACGGGACGCTCGACGTGCGTACCGTCGAGGACCTGACGGCCGCCGCGGTGGCCGAGGTGCGGGCGGCGCTGGCGCACGACGGCTCGGTCGGCGTGATCGCCGCCGACGGCGCGGTGGACGGGCTCCGCGCGGCCCTCGCCGACGCGGGCGTCCCGACCGCGACCGCCGACGACGGGGGGGCCGCGGCGGGTCTCGGGGGGTCCGCGGCGGCCCTGGAGAGGGCGCGGGAGAACGGCCGGGTGGGGGGCGTCGAGCGGGCCGGGCCGGGGGCCGCGGGGCGGGGCGGCCGGCACCGCCTCTACGTGGTGCTGACCCGGGCGGTGTCCCGGCTGGCCGTGCTGCACCGTGAGCCGCTGCCCGCGCCGCTGGCTGGCTGACCGGCCCCGGAAGGCGGCCACTCAGCCGGCGAGCGGCTGACCGGCCGGGCCCGGGCTCAGCCGGCGAGGGCGGCCGCGACGTCGCGCAGCGGCCGGCCCGACTCGGCGATCGGCACGGTGAACGCCAGCCAGGAGCCGTCGGTGAAGTCGAGCCGCAGCCGCTTCGGGTTGAGCCGGTGCCAGCCCACCCGGGCCGACGCCACCTCCGCGCGCGACGCCGACCAGGCGATCCCGGTCTCCGCCACGGACCGCTCGTCGTCCGCCCGGCTGGACAGCAGCTTCATGGGCCCGCTCACACAGACCAGCAGCCGCCGGTCGGTGGCCACCAGCAGGATGTCCCGTGCCGCCAGGTCCGGCTTGGGTGGGTGCAGCGCGTGGCGCAGCCGGGAGGCGGCGGAGCCCGGGGCGCCGCGCCCGGCGATCCCCCAGATCACCCGGTCGACCAGCCGGTCGCCCCACGCCCAACTGATCAGCGGAGAGATCAGGTTGAGCAGCACCGCTCCGACGCTCACCCCGCCGGCGGGCGCCTCCGGCTTCGCCGCATCGGGCGGCGGAGGCGGCGGTGCCCCGTGGGCCGCGTCGGCCTTCGCGTACGCCAGCACCCGCTCGCCCGGCTCGACGAGCTGGCCGATCCGGTCGCGGTATCCGGTGCCCTCCATCGGCTCAGTATCGATCGTGGCCGTAGCCGTCGTCGCTGGGCCGGTCCGCCGCCGGCGTGTTGCCCATCACCTCGCCGACGATCTCCCGGACGCGGGCGGCGGCGGCCTCCTGGGCACGGTTCGCCGCCGCGGTGAACTCCTCCGCGAGGGTGTAGGAGTCGAACCGCATGGCCCGCGCGTTGATCTCGGTGGAAAGGATCTTGCCGTCGGCGGCCGCGGTGACGGTCACCAGGCCGGAATCACTCACACCCTCGGCGCTGCTCTGCTCCAGCTCGGCCATCCGCGCGCCGAGCTCACGCTGCCACCCGTCCAGGTTGCGGGCCAGCGCCTCGATCCGGTCCAGGGCCGGGAAGGTCATGGCTGCCTCTCAGTTCACGATCGAGTCGAAGACGTTCTGCACACCCTTGGTGTACGGCCCCAGGTCCTCCGAGTACGTGCCGTCCACCAGGTAGTTGCGGTCCTTGTGGCCGTCGGAGACGTCGTGCAGGCCGACCCCCGTATCGAGCAGCGCGCCGCCGACTCCGGGGATGTTCACCGGGGACGCCTGGTTGATGGCGAACTTGCCAGGGAAGAGGATGGCGGTCCGCTTCGCCATGAACGTGAACGCCTCTCGGCCGTAGCCGGACTTGTTCCAGAGCCGGTACGCCTTCTTGGCCTGCTTCAGCTCCAGCACCACCTTGCGGTACTTCATGAGCAGCGCGGCGACCCGCTCCAGCTTGGTGACCAGCTTGGTGAGGATCTCCGCGAACCGGGCCACGATCTTGACCATGCGGCCGACCGTGGTGGCCAGCCGGGCCAGCACCCGGACCACCGTGGCGGCCAGCGTCACGCCCGCGCTCAGCACGGCGGCCACCGCCGCGATGATCACCTCGGTGAGGAACCAGAGCAGTAACTCCAGGATCAGCTCGACCAGCAGGTTGAACGCGTCGACCGCCGCGTTCGCCGCGTCGACCAGCACCTCCTTGGTGCCGTCCAGCCCCTTGGCCAGCTCCTCGATCGCCTCCTCGACGGACTCCATCGAGGCGTGGAACTTCTCCGCCGCGTCACCGTCCCACGCGCCGCGCAGCCGGGCCGGTCCGCGATCTGGTCGCCCGCGATCTGCCGGACCGCCTCGCCCGTGGTGAGCGCGAGCTGGGCCGCCCGCATGAGGTCGTCCGGCTCGCCGGCGACCAGTTCCAGCAGCTGCTCGAACGGCCAGAGCACCGCGTTGGAGAGCGGCTTGAACGGGTCGGGCGTGCCCGACACGATCTGCTCGAAGTAGGTCTTGTTGCGCTGCAACGCCTCGGTGCTCATCAGGTCCCCTCAGGCGCCCGGCGTGAACATGTCGGTGGTCGCCACGTCGGTCCCCGTGTAGGCGTCCGCGGTGTCGCTGATCCCCTCGGCGATGTCGGCCATCACCTCGGCACCGTCCTCCAGCCCCTGCAGGCACGCCTCGAACTGCTCGGCGTACGCGGCGGCCAGGCTGAACGACGCCGGCATGATGCCGAAGGCGTGCCGGGGGACGTGCCCGTCGTGGAAGACCCGGCGCAGCTCGCGGAAGCGGCCGGCGCGGTCCCGGGACGCGGCGGCGAAGGCGCTCAGCGCCTCCGGCTGGACCTCCAGGTTCCTGCTCGGACTCGTCAACGGACCCTCCCCAGTGTCCAGTCGGTGGTCACCCGTCGCCGGCGCGGCCGGAGAACGGGATCACCACAGTAGGCGATCGGCACCGCCCGCGCGGGGCGGTGGAACTCGCGCCGGCACGGTACACAGGTGAGGGAATACCCGTCCGGGACCGCAACCCCTGAGGAGCCTGAAGATGATCCTGGCCCGCGCCGACCAGGTCAGCCGCCGCTACGGCGAGGTGCTGGCCCTGGACCGGGTCGACCTGACGGTCCGCGCCGGGGAGCTGGTGGGCCTGCTCGGCCCGAACGGTGCCGGCAAGAGCACCCTGCTCAACCTGCTGGTCGGACTGCGCCGCCCCACCGCCGGCCGGGTCGAGCTGCTCGGCGGCGACCCGCGCGACCCGGCGAGCCGGCGGCAGCTCGGGGTGACCCCGCAGGAGACCGGCCTGCCCGGCACGCTGCGCGTCGGCGAGGTGGTCGACTTCGTGGCCGCGCACTACCCCGACCCGGTGCCCCGGGACGAGCTGCTCGACCGGTTCGGCCTCACCGACCAGGTGCGCCGGCAGACCGGTGGCCTCTCCGGCGGGCAGCGCCGCCGGCTCGCCGTGGCGCTCGCCTTCGTCGGCCGGCCCCGCCTCGTGGTCCTCGACGAGCCCACCACCGGGCTGGACGTGGAGGCCCGGCACACCCTGTGGGAGGCCGTCCGGAGCTTCCACGCGGAGGGCGGAACGGTCCTGCTGAGCAGCCACTACCTGGAGGAGGTGGAGGCGCTGGCGCAGCGGGTGGTGGTGATCGGGCACGGCCGGGTGCTCGCCGACGACTCCGTGACGGCGATCCGCGGCATCGTCGGCGTACGCCGGGTCAGCCTGGTCGCCGACGACCTGCCGCCGCTGCCCGGCGTGGTGGCCACCGAGCACGCCGAGGGCCGTACCCACCTGCTCACCACGGACGCCGACCAGCTCGTCCGCGACCTCGTCACCGCCGGCGTGACGTTCCGCGACCTGGAGGTCCGGCCCACCTCGCTGGAGGAGGCGTTCCTCACCCTCACCGCCGACGACCGGCCCGCACCCACCCCCGCCTAGGAGACCGCCGTGCCGCTCGCCCTGGTCCACGCCCGCTACCAGCTTCTGGAGATCGTCCGGATCCCGGTCGCGGTGGTCGGCAGCGCCTTCTTCCCCGCTGCCGCCATGCTCTTCTTCGTGGTGCCGTTCGCCGGCGACGACGCTGTCGGCGCCACCTACGCCACTGCCGCCATGGTCACCTTCGCGGTGATGAGCGCCAACATCTTCCAGTACGGCGTGGGCGTCGCCGAGGACCGCGACCAGCCCTGGAACCCGTACACCCGCACCCTGCCGGCCGGGCCGGCGCCACGCCTGGCCGGACGGATCCTGGCCGGCCTGGTGCTGACCTACCTTTCGATGATCCCGGTGGTGGTGATCGCCGCGGTCGCCACCGCGGCCCGGGTGACCGCGGCGCAGTTCCTGCTCGGCCTCGCCGCCGTCGCGGTGATCTCGGTGCCGTTCACCCTGCTGGGCATGGCGATCGGCTACTCGCTGCCCAGCAAGGCGGCGATCGTGGTGGCCCAGGTGGTGTTCTTCCCGCTGGCCTTCGGCGGCGGCCTGCTCTCCGGCCCGGACGACGCGCCCGGTTTCATCAAGGCCGTCGCCCCCTACCTGCCGACCCGGGGCGCGGTCGAGCTGATCTGGGCGGCCGTCACCGACTGGCGGCCCGACCCGCGGGCCATGGTGATGCTGGTCGTCTGGGTGGTGGCGCTCGCGGCGGTCGCCGGGTGGGCGTACCGACGGGACGAGGGACGCCGCTTCACCTGAGCTTTTGTCCGAATCCGGCCCGGCGGTGGGCGCGGCGGTGCCACGATGCCGGCAGGGCGTGCCAGCGGGGCCGCCCCCGGCGAGAGGGGTCAGCGTGGACGGCGTGGAGCCCGGCACGCCCTGCTGGACCGACCTGGCGACCCCCGGGCTGGACGACGCGAAGCGCTTCTACCCGGAACTGTTCGGCTGGACCGGCCGGGTGTCCGACGAGCCGACCGCCGGCGGCTACACCACCTTCCTCAAGGACGGCCGGGCCGTGGCCGGGGCCGGGCCGCCGGCCGCCCCCGAGCAGGTGCCGATCTGGTCGACGTACGTGGCGACCGACGACGCGGACCTGGTCGCCACCCGGGTGGAGGCGGCCGGCGGCCAGGTGGTGGTCTCGCCGTTCGACGTTTTCGAGCAGGGCCGGATGGCGGTTCTCTCCGATCCGGCCGGGGCGGTGTTCAGCGTCTGGCAGCCGATGGCGATGCGCGGGGCGGAACTGTTCAACGCTCCCGGCTCGATGTGCTGGAACGAGCTGGTCACCCCCGACCCCGACCGGGCGAAGGACTTCTACGCGCTGGTCTTCGGCTGGCACCCCGAGGAGCAGCCGACGGGCCCGGTCACCTACACCGGGTGGCGGTGCGGCGCCCGGATCGTCGCCGGCATGATGCCGCAGCTGGAGCCGCTGCCGCAGGACCTGCCCGCGTACTGGACGGTCTACTTCGCCGTCGAGGACGCCGACGCCACCGCGGCCCGCGCCGCCGAGCTGGGCGGCACCATCCTCGTCCCGCCCCGGGACAACCCGGCCGGCCGGAGCGCCGCACTCCGCGACCCCCAGGGCGCGCTCTTCTCCGTCACCGCCCTGCGCTGAGCAGCTCGGTCAGCGGGGGCGGACGGGGACCACGAGGGGGCCGTGGTCGCCGGGGATGACCCGGACGTTGGCGCGGTAGTGGCGGGCCAGCAGGGCCTCGGTGAGGACCTCCTGCGGCGGGCCGGCGGCGGCGACCCGACCCTCGGCGAGCAGGACCAGGCGGTCGGCGTACTCCCCGGCGATCGAGAGGTCGTGCATGGTGGCGAGCACGGTCAGCTCGTGCTGCCGGCGGAGCTGGTCGACCAGCTCCAGCACCTCCTGCTGGTGGCCGATGTCCAGCGCGCTGGTCGGCTCGTCGAGCAGCAGCAGGGTGGCGCCCTGGGCCAGCGCCCGGGCCAGGAAGACCCGCTGCCGCTCGCCGCCGGAGAGGGTGGCCAGTTCGCGGCGGCCGAACCCGCCCAGGTCCAGCCGGTCCAGCACCTCGTGCACGGCGGCCAGGTCGGCGGCCGACTCCCGACCCAGCGCCGGGATGTACGGGGTACGCCCCAGCAGCACGTAGTCGAAGACCGACATGCCGGCCGGCACCACGGGGGACTGCGCCACGGTGGCCACAACCCGGGCCCGGTCGCGGCGGCGGAGGGAGTTGATCGGCGTACCGAAGAGGGAGACCGCGCCCGGCGCGGGCAGCAGGCCGCCGACGGCGCGCAGCAGGGTCGACTTGCCGGCGCCGTTCGGGCCGATCACGGTGACCCACTCGCCCACGGCGACCGCCAGGTCCACGCCGGCCAGGATCGGCGTGCCGCCCAGCTCGACCCGCAGGCCGCGCAGCTCCACGGCGGGCGCGCTCATGTGAGCACCCGGCGGGCGGTGCGCAGGACCAGCACGAAGAACGGGCCGCCGAGCAGCGCGGTGACCACGCCGATCGGGATCTCGGCAGGGGCGGCGGCGGTCCGGGCGACCACGTCGGTGAGCGCCAGGAAGGCCCCGCCGAAGAGCATCGACAGCGGCAGGATCACCCGGTAGCTCGACCCGGCGAGCAGCCGTACGGTGTGCGGCACGATGATGCCGACGAAGCCGATCAGGCCGGAGGCGGAGACCGCGGCGGCGGTGCCCAGCGAGGCGGCGGCGATCAGCAGGTAGCGGGAGCGCTGCGGGTGCAGCCCGAGGCTGGCGGCCTCGTCGTCGCCGACGGAGAGCACGTCCAGCTCGCGCCGGTGCAGCAGCACCACCACGGCGGTGAGCGCGAAGTAGGGCAGGACCAGCCGGACGTCGTGCCAGCCGGCGGTGGCCAGCCGCCCGAGCAACCAGGAGTAGACCTGCTGGATGCTGTCCGAGTGCCGTTGCAGCAGGTAGGTCTGCCCGGCGGCGAGGAACGCCGAGACCGCCACCCCGGCCAGGATCAGTGTGGCCGGTGACCGGTCCCGCCCGCCGGCCGCGCCGAGCAGGTACGTCATGACGACCGCGCCGAGCGAGCCGACGAACGCGGCGAGGGGGATGGTGAGTGGCATGGCGGTCAACGACCCGCCGGCCCCGGCGCCGAGCGCGATCACGGCGGTCACCGCCAGCCCCGCCCCGGCCGCCACGCCCAGCAGGTACGGGTCGGCCAGCGGGTTGCGGAAGACGCCCTGGTAGCAGCCGCCGGCCAGGGCGAGCAGGGCGCCGACGAGCAGGCCGAGCACGACCCGCGGCAGCCGCAGCTCGGTGACGATGGCGATCTCCCGCTCGCTGAGCCCGCTGTGCAAATGCACCCCGGGCAGCAGGTTGAGCAGCTCGGCGGCGACGCTGCCCGGGGGCAGGCTGACCGGGCCGAGCGAGACGCCGGCCACCAGCGCGACCAGCACCGCGCCGAGTCCGGCGAGCAGCCAGCGGGTACGGAGCCCCGCCGGCCGGACCGTCGCACCCGGTCCGGCCGGCGGTCGTTCCGCGACCCCGGACGCACCCGGTCCGGACGGGGCCACGTCGGGCCGCTCCTCCGCCACTCCGGGCGGGTCCGTGTCGGGCAGGCCGGACGGCCGGGACGCGTCGGGCGTCCCGGCCGGCCGGTGAGCGTTGTCCGCCGGTCGCACGGTCACCGTCAGGCCGGGACCTTGGCGGTGGCGTCGACGATCGCCTTGAGCAGGTCGACCACGCGCGGGCCCCAGCGCGAGGCGATGTCGTCGTCCAGGGCGACGACCTGGTTGTTCTTCACGGCGGTGACGCCGGCCCAGCCGCTGCGCGCCTTGACGGTCTCCGCGTTCTGCTTGCAGCACTTGGTGTCGGCCAGGAAGACGAAGTCGGGGTTGGCCTTGACGATGACCTCCTGGGAGAGCTGCGGGTAGCCGCCACTCTTGCCGTCGGCGTCCGCCGGGTCGGCGATGTTCTGCAGCCCGGCGAGCGCGTAGAGCGAGCCGATGAAGGTCTTGCTGGTCACGCTGTACAGCTCCGGGCCGAGCTCGTGGTAGTAGGTGAGCGGCTTCGCCCGCCGCGGCAGGTCCTTGGTGAGCGCCGCGACGTCGTCCTTCATCTTCTTCGTGACGGCGTCCGCCTCGGCCGGGTGGCCGGTGAGCTTGCCCAGGTCGCCGATCTGCTGGTACGTGTCGTTCAGGGTGGCCGCGGCCGGGGTGAGCAGCACCGGGATCTTCAGCGTGGTGAGCTGGTCCACGATCTTGTTGGTGTCGTTGGAGAGCACCACGAGGTCGGGACTCTTGCCGGCGATCGCCTCGGCGTTCGGCTGGAAGCCGGAGAGGTCGCTCTTCGGCGCCTCCGCCGGGTAGTTCGACTGGTCGTCGACGGCGGTGACCTGCTTGCCGGCGCCGATGGCGAAGAGCATCTCGGTCGCCGACGGCGACAGCGAGACGATCTTCTCGGGGCGCTTGTCCAGGGTCAGCTTGCCGACGGTGACCGGGAACGCGGCGGCCGCCGAGCTGCCGCCGGCGGCGGGGGTGTCGTTCGAGGTCTTCTCGGCGCAGCCGCCGAGGAGCAGCGCGCCGACCGCGAGGGCGGCGGCGAAGAGCCGGGGGGTACGTCTGGACATCGGTCCTCCTGTCGGTCGAGGAGCGTGGTGCTTCGCCGACAGGGACCGCCTGGGCGGGCCCGTCCGCGAGGCGCCCTTCCTCGAGAGCGCGTGTCGCGACCATGCCGCAGGCGACCTGGCTCGTCCCCACAGTTGTCGGCGCCGGCGGGAGGCCGACGCCGCGTGCGGGGCATCACAGTTGCGGGACAGCGCCGGTTTCGCACCGGCTTCGCTGCGGGTTGGTCGGTGCCACCGTAGCGCACGACCAGCGGAGATCGTCCGGACGGGAGGGGTGGGTGGGGGCCGGGACCTCGGCCCCCACCGCGCCTCGGGTCAGCAGTAGGTGCTCTGCTTGCCGATCGCCCGGTAGGGGCAGTCGGCGTACTCGGAGAGCAGCAGCACGGCCTCCCGGTTGCGGGAGGTCTGCGCGGGGATCACCTCGTCGGGCGGGTAGAAGCCGCCCCCGGAGGCCGAGCCGGGGTACATCTCGAAGGTGTACGCCCAGATCTTGTGGGCCCCCCACATCCAGTCGATGCTGGTGCCGTCGGCGATGTAGAGGTCGCTGGACTGTTCCGGGGTGTAGCCGTTGCTGGAGGCCATCTGCCGGCCGATCGTGGCGAAGGTGTTGTACTGGTCGGCGTTCATCCCGGTGGCGGTGTTGCTGTACGTGTAGCCGTACGGCCAGAGCACCAGCTGCGAGTAGGTGTGGAAGTCGATGTTCGCTTTGATCTGCTGCACCCCGCCGACCACTCGGCTGTTGACGAAGGTGCGCAGCGCCGCGGTCTCGGGGGCGGAGAAGGCGGCCGGGCCGCGGTAGGTCTCCGACGAGGTCGAGCCGGACGATCCGCCGCAGCAGCCCCACTGGTACGACCAGTTCCGGTTCAGGTCGGTGCCCACGTACGAGGAGCCGCTGTTGGGCTGCCGGTTCTTCCGCCAGGAGCGGTAGGAGCCGGTGGCGATGTCGTACTCGCTGCCGTCCGGGTTGACCGTGGGGACGATCCAGATCTCCCGGGAGTTGACGATGTTGGTGATCCGGGAGTCGCTGCCGTAGTTGTCGGTGAAGAGGTTGAGCAGGTAGATCGCCATCTCGACGGTCAGGTGCTCACGGGCGTGCTGCTGGGCGTTGAAGAGGATCTCCGGCTCGTTCTCGTCCGTGCCGACGTTGTCGGAGATCTTCACGGCCATCAGGTCCCGGCCCTCGTAGGACCGGCCGATGCTGAGCTTGCGGGCGATGGTCGGGTGGTCGGCGACCACCGTGTTCACCACCGCGGTCAACTCCGCGTAGTCGTGGTAGTTGGAGTCGGCGGGCGGGAAGGCGTAGGCGACGGCGCCGGAGGCCGGGGCCGGGGCGACGTCCTTCTCCAGCCGGAAGCCGAGCCGGGTGATCGCGGCGGCCTCGGCGGTGGTCGCCGTGACGTGCAGCACGCCGTGTTCGGAGTGGTCGATCGCCGCGCCGGTGCGGGCGACGGCGCTGCGGTCGGCGAGGGTGCGCGGGCCGAGCACCCGGTGTGTGCTTCCATCCCGACCGGATCCTCATGCCGGCAATGATTTTCCATGCGGCAACCTCTGGCGAAACTTCCCTCCAGGAGCGACAGTGAACGGCAACGATGCCGTTCTCCTGGAGGAGCTGCCATGGACCGGACATCCCTGCGGTCGGTCGCCGTCGCCGGCGCCACCACACTCGCCCTCCTCGCCACCACCGCGCCGGCCGGCGCGACCACCACCACCGTCACGCACGACGAGCAGATCACCTGGCAGGGCTGGTCCGGCACGGCCTGGTCGACCGGCACCGCCGCCGGCACCACCGGCACCGCGGCCGGCCTGACCCTGGCCACCCCGGTCGGCACCATCCTCTACAAGGACCCGCACAGCAGCACCCGGCGCACCTGGGCCTACGGGACCTGGACCTCGCCGCTCACCCAGGTCGGCTTCTCCGCCACCGAGCTGGTCACCTCGTGGAACGCCGACACCCCCACCGGCACCTGGCTCCAGGTCGAACTCCAGGGCACCTACACCACCGGCACCCGCACCCCCTGGTACGTGATGGGCCGCTGGGCCTCGGGCGACGGCGACATCCGGCGGACCAGCGTCGACCGGCAGGGCGACAAGACCTCCAGCGTCTTCACCGACACGTTCGCCGTCAACAACCCGGCCGGCGGGGTGCTGCTGCGGGCGTACCAGCTCCGGGTCACCCTCTACCGGGACCCGGCCTCGACGGTCACGCCGGTGCTCCGCTCGGTCGGCGCGATGAGCTCGAACGTGCCGGTCCGGTTCACCGTCGCCCCCAGCGCCGGGCACATCGCCTGGGGAACCGAGCTGGCCGTGCCGCGCTACTCGCAGAACATCCACGCCGGCCAGTACCCGGAGTACGGCGGCGGCGGCGAGGCGTGGTGCTCACCCACCTCCACCGAGATGGTGGTCGAGTACTGGGGCCGGAAGCCCTCGCCGGCCGACACCGCCTGGGTGGACCCGGGCTACCCCGATCCGACGGTCGACCACGCCGCCCGGATGGCCTACGACTGGCAGTACGGCGGCACCGGCAACTGGCCGTTCAACACCGCGTACGCGGCCGCCTTCCCCGGGCTGGAGGCGAAGGTGACCCGGCTGCACTCGCTGGACGAGGTGGAGCACTTCATCGCCGCCGGCATCCCCGTGGTGACCAGCCAGTCCTTCCTCGCCAGCGAGCTGGACGGGGCGGGCTACGGCACGGCGGGCCACCTCATGGTGGTGGTCGGCTTCACCGCCACCGGCGACGTGATCGCCAACGACCCGGCCTCGCCCAGCGACGCCGCGGTCCGGCACGTCTACCGGCGCGACCAGTTCGAGCAGATCTGGCAGCGGACCCGGCGTACCACCGCGAGCGGCGGCACCGGCAGCGGCTCCGGCGGCGTCGTCTACCTGATCAAACCGACCGAGGTGGCCTGGCCCGCCGTGGCCGGTTCCACCAACTGGTGATCCATCCCTACCCACCCAACGGAGTGCACATGGTCAGACCAGCCCTGCGTGCGGTCGCCCTCGTCGGCGCCGCCGCGCTCGCCCTCGTCGGTGTGACGGCGCCCGCCCACGCCGACAACAACCTGCCGGTCGTCGCGCACGACGAGCAGATCACCTTCCAGGAGTGGTCCAAGTACCCGGACTGGCGTGCCGGCACCCACCAGGGCACGTACGCCATCCCGGGGCACCGGACCGGGATCACCATCGGCCAGCCGGCCGGCACCACCGAGTTCACCGACGAGCACACCGGCGCCACCCGGAGCTGGGAGTACGCCACCTGGACCTCGCCGGAGCGGACGGTCGGCTTCGACGCCAGCGAGCTGGTCGCCTCGTGGAACGCCGCGACCCCGGCCGGCACCTGGATCCAGGTCGAGCTGCACGGCACGTACAACACCGGGCAGCAGACCCCCTGGTACGTGATGGGCCGCTGGGCCTCCGGCGACCAGGACATAAAGCGGGCCACGCTGGACGGCCAGGGTGACCCCTGGTCGACCATCTGGACCGACACCTTCTCGATCGACAACGCCCAGGCCGGGGTGCTGCTGCGGTCGTACCAGCTCCGGCTGACCCTCTACCGCACGCCGGGGCAGACCGCCTCGCCGCGGGTCTGGATGCTCGGCGCGATGAGCTCCAACGTGCCGGACCGGTTCACCGTCGCACCGAGCAAGGGCGGCATCGCCTGGGGCACCGAACTGGCCGTGCCGCGCTACTCGCAGAACATCCACATCGGGGAGTACCCCGAGTTCGACAACGGCGGTGAGGCCTGGTGCTCTCCCACCTCGACCGAGATGGTGGTCGAGTACTGGGGCCGGAAGCCCTCCGCCCAGGACACCGCCTGGGTCGACCCGAGCTACGCCGACCCGACCGTCGACCACGCCGCCCGGATGACCTACGACTACGAGTACGAGGGCGCCGGCAACTGGCCGTTCAACACCGCGTACGCGGCCAGCTTCCCCGGCCTGGACGCCCGGGTCACCCGGATGCACTCGCTGGACGAGGTGGAACGCTTCATCAAGGCCGGCATCCCGGTGGTCACCTCGCAGTCCTTCCTGGCCAGCGAGCTGGACGGGGCGAACTACGGCACCTCCGGGCACCTCTTCGTGATCGTCGGCTTCACCGCCGACGGTGACGTGATCGTCAACGACCCCGCCTCCTCGTCGAACGACGCGGTGCGCAACGTCTACAAGCGGGAGCAGTTCGAGCAGATCTGGCTGCGCACCAAGCGGCACCGGGCGAACGGCACCGTGGCCTCCGGCTCGGGCGGCATCGCGTACCTGATCAAGCCCACCGACCGGCCCTGGCCGGTGGTGCCGGGCTCGACCAACTGGTGAACGCCGCGGGCCCGGCGCGGTCCCCGCTCGGGGATCGCGCCGGGCCCGGGGACGCGCTACAGGGACGGGGCGAAGGAGGCCGGCGGGCCGGCGGGCTGCTTCGCCCGGCGGCGGTTCCGGATCGCCCGGACGATGATCCACACCCAGGCCACCAGGGCGGCCAGGCCGGCCAGGGCGAGCCCGGTGACCAGCAGATACGTCGAGCCGCCGGTGGTGGAGAAGACGCCCGCCCGGGCGCCGGTGTCCCGGGCGGGGGCGGTGGCGCCGGCGGTGAGGCCGTCGGGCGCGTCGTAGAGGATCACGTCGGCGCGGCGGCCGCCGCCCTGGTCGGCCACGAAGGTGCCGCGCCACTCGCAGTTACGCCGGCCGCAGTCCTCGTGCACCGCGGTGAAGGTGCCCGGCGTGCCGCCACCGTTCTTCGCCTCCCAGGTGGGGGCGAGGTCGGTGACGCTCAGCATCAGTCCGATGGCGGCGATGACCGGCAGACCGATCCAGACGAAGACCTTCGTCCGCCACCCGTTGATCGTATTCAGGAAACTCACGGCGGCCGACCCTAGCGGTCGGCGTCGTTTCCCGCTGCCCCGTTTCCCGGCGGCTCAGTCCTCGCGGCGCTCGTCGGTCCGCTCGGCCTGGTCGTCCCCGGCCAGCGCGGAGCGCAGCCGGTCCTTCTCGGCGCGGCGCCGCTCCGACGCCTCGGCCATCTCCCCGGCCATCTCGTCCCGCCAGCCGCGGAGCAGGAAGAACGACAGCGCGGCGGAGAAGACCAGCGCCAGCATCAGCCGCAGGAACATGTTCATCTCGACGAACCAGAGGGCCGCCAGCACGCCGACGAACAGCCCGATCCGGCCCAGCGTGTACTTGACCGCCGCACTCAAGCCCGTACTTCCTTCTCTCTCACGCCTCAACCCGTCCGCCGGGCCAGCCAGTGCACGCCATGAAACCAGATCACCGCGTAGACCACGGTGAACACCGCCGCGGCCAGCGCGCCGGAGACCAGCGGCGGCAGCCCGGCCGCGAGCCCGGCCGCGAGCCCGGCCGCGAGCCCGGCCGCCAGCAGCCCGGCGAGGACGCCCACCGCGATCCCGGCCAGCGCCGCGAGCACCCGGGCGGCGCCGAACTCCCAGGCCCGGAAGTCGTCCCAGAACAGCCAGAGCGGCAGGATCACCGCCAGCCAGCCGTTGGTCCGCCCGAACCCGCCCGCGCCCATGGTGGCGAAGGCCCACTCGAAGAGCACCAGCGCCAGCACCCCGATCACCAGGCCGGCGAGGCTCACCCCGAGCAGGTCGCCCAGGGTGAGGATGCGCCCCTCGGCGTCCCGGCGGGGAAAGCTGCGCGGCTGCTCCTCGGTGCTCATCGACGTGCGGTCAGGCCCAGACCTGCTGCGGCTCGGCGCGGCGCTCGGCCAGCGACGGGGCCGCGTCGTACTCGCGGACGATCTCGTAGCGGGTGTTCCGCTCGACCGGGCGGAACCCGGCGTCCCAGATGAGGTTCAGCAGGTCCTCGCGGTGCATGGTGTTCGGCGTGCCGTACGAGTCGGCGTCGTGGGTGATCTTGTATTCCACGACCGAGCCGTCCAGGTCGTCGACCCCGAAGTTCAGCGAGAGCTGGGCCACCGAGAGGCCGTGCATCACCCAGAAGCACTTCACGTGCGGCACGTTGTCGAAGAGCAGCCGGGAGACGGCGAACGTCTTGAGCGACTCGGCCGGCGAGGCCATCGTGGTCTGGGCCTGGATCCGGTTACGGACCTTGCCGTCCGCCGAGTCGACGAAGTCGTGCTGGTAGCGCAGCGGGATGAAGACCTGGAAACCGCCGGTCTCGTCCTGCAACTCGCGCAGCCGCAGCACGTGGTCGACCCGGTGCCGGGGCTCCTCGATGTGGCCGTAGAGCATCGTCGACGGGGTCTTCATGCCCTTCGAGTGGGCCAGCCGGTGGATCCGCGACCAGTCCTCCCAGTGGCAGGCGTGGTCGACGATGTGCTGCCGGACCTCCCAGTCGAAGATCTCCGCGCCACCGCCGGTCAGCGACTCCAGGCCGGCGTCCATCAGCTCGTCGAGGATCTCGTCGGCGCCCAGGCCGCTGATCTTCTCGAACCACTGCACCTCGGTCGCGGTGAACGCCTTCAGGTTGACCTTCGGCAGCGCCGCCTTCAGCTCGCGGAGCACCTTCGGGTAGTAGCGCCAGGGCAGGGTGGGGTGCAGGCCGTTGACGATGTGCAGCTCGGTGAGCTGCTCGTCCTCCATCTCCTTGGCCTTGCGGACCGCCTCGTCGATGCGCATCGTGTAAGCGTCCTTCTCACCCGGCTTGCGCTGGAAGGAGCAGTACGCGCACGAGGCGGAGCAGACGTTGGTCAGGTTGAGGTGCCGGTTGACGTTGAACATCACCCGGTCGCCGTTCATCTCGGTGCGCTTGTGGTGGGCCAGCCGCCCCAGCCAGGCGAGGTCGTCGCTCTCGTAGAGGGCCACCCCGTCCTCGCGGGTCAGCCGCTCCCCCGCGTAGACCTTCGCTTCGAGCTCGCGCTTGAGTCCGGCGTCCATCGAAAGCCACGTCCCTTCCACCTGCGGTCCCGGTCGAGCGTACGTCGCGCCTCGAACGAACCGGCGACCCGGTCAACCGCAGCGACCTACTTCACCGGTCTCCCGGTCGGCCGTCACGCTCCGCGCATCGACATAGCTGCGTTGGTGAGGTAAGACAGGATGGGGCGGAACACACACCGGTACCGTCCTGGCTCACCGCGCCCACCTCGCGCGGAACACACCAGACCGGGACGGGGAGCGGAATGGTCGACAGCACCCAGGGCCGACGCCGACGAAGCCGGAATCCGGTGATCTCGCCGGTGCTGCGCCCGGCGCTCTGGTCCGCCCTGCTCGGGGCGGTCGCGGCCGCGGCGCTGGCCACGCCGGCCTGGGCCGATCCGCTGCCCGACACCGTTCCCGACACCGGCTCCCGCCCCCGGGTCGCCGGCGCCCTGCAGCTGCCCACGGTGCCCGGCGCCGTCCCCGGCCTGCCCGGCACCATTCCCGGCCTGCCCGGCACGGCGACGGGCGGGCCCGGCCGCACCCCGGTCCTCCCCGGCGCCACGCCCGGGGTGACCAACCCGGCCGACGGCCCGCTGATCGCCCAGATCAACCAGGTCGACGCGCAGGTCGCCCAGCTCGGCGACAACCTGCTCGCCATCAAGGGCGAGCGGGACACCGCGCAGGCGGACCTGACCCTCGCGGCCGCCCGGCTCAAGGAGGCCCAGGACGCGCTCGTCCGGGCCCAGGAGAACGCGAAGACCGCCGCCGCCGACGCGGTCAAGGCCGACGCCGCGCTGCCGCCCGGCGAGTTCGGGGCCAACCTGCGCGAACTCGCCAACCTCCAGCGGATCACCCGGGGCGACAAGGCCGAGGGCGCCACCACGGCGGTGACCGGCGAACTCGCCCGGGCCACCGCCGCCGAGCGGGTCGCCCGGGAGGCGCACGCCTCGGCCGAGCGGCGCGCCGCCGAGAAGACCGCGGAGTACACCCGGGTCGAGACCGACCTGCACAAGCAGGAAGCCGCGCTGCTCAGGCTCCGCAGGGACAACGCCGCCAGGCTGCTCGAGATCGAGCGCCGCGAGGACGCCGCCGAGCAGCAGCTCGGTAGCCCGTACGTCGTCAACCAGAGCGTCAGCGGGTTGGTCGCCGACCCGAAGGCCCTGGCCGCGGTGCGGTACGCCCTCGCCCAGCTCGGTGACCCCTACCTCTGGGCGGCCGAGGGGCCGGACCGGTTCGACTGCTCCGGCCTGGTGCTCGCCTCCTACCAGGCGGCCGGCTACCAGGGGCTGCCCCGGGTCTCCCGGGACCAGTACTACGCCACCCGCTCCCGCACCGTCGACCCGAACGCGCTCCTCCCCGGCGACCTGCTCTTCTTCGCCTCGGGCAGCAGCTGGACGAGCATCCACCACGTCGCCATGTACATCGGCAACGGCAAGATGGTCGAGGCGCCGCGGACCGGCGACGTCGTGAAGATCTCCGTGGTCCGGTGGTCCCGGCTCTACGCGGCCACCCGGGTGATCGGCGGGGGCCCGGCCCCGGCCACCCCGGTGCCGGCCCCCACACCGACCCGGACCACCACCCCGCCGAAGCCCAGCGCGACGCCGAAGCCCACCAGGACGGCACGCCCAAGCCGACCAGGACGGCCACGCCGAAGCCGACGTCGAGCACGTCGAGCCCGACGCCCACCCCGTCGCCCTCGCCGAGCACCACGCCGACGCCGACGCCGAGCCCGACCGACCCACCGCCCCCGTCGCCCAGCGGCAGCGCCACCGCCGCACCGACCGGCAGCGCCGCCCAGCCGACCGGCAGCGCCGCCGGCCCGTCGGGCAGCGCGGCCGAGAGCACCTCGGTCAGCCCGAGCGCCACCGACTGACCAACCGCCGCTCCGGCTGTGCTCCCGGGCCGGAATGTGGCACGGTGAGATCCAGGCACGCCCGACCGGCGCCACGGTCGGGGGCGAGCGTGGGCGCGGAGGGGCGAGATGGGCGAGCACGACGTTCCGGCGGAGACGGTCCACCCCGGATCCGTCCCCGACGCCGCCGACCGGCCGGCCGGCCCCACCGAGGGGCGTCCGGGCCAGGCCCCTCCGGTGGCCGTGGCCCGGGCCCGGGTCAGCGTCGCCGGCGCCACCGCGCCACCCCCGGACGGGGAACGGCCGAGCACGCCGGCCACCGGCAACACCTACCGGGCGGGTGGCTCCCCGACGGAGCCCGCCCCGGC
>NZ_MUYZ01000097.1:0-20553 GCF_003013775.1 Micromonospora sp. MH33 | reverse complement strand
GCGGTGGACCCGCCCCCGGCCGGCGGCGCGGACGGTGCCGGCTGGCCCCCCGCCGTGACCAGGGTCAGGTTGTTGCGCTGGAGGATCTCGTTGACCGGCTGGAAGAAGGTCACCCCGCCGCGCGTGCAGTCGCCGGATCCGCCGGAGGTCACGCCCTGCGCCTGGTCGCCGGAGAGCCAGGCGCCACCCGAGTCGCCCGGCTCGGCGCAGACGTTCGTCCGGGTCAGCCCGGTGACCGTCCCCTCCGGATAGTTCACCGTGGCGTTCTTCGCCTGGATCACCCCGCAGCGGGTGCCGGTGGTCGAGCCGGAGCGGCACACCGAGGCGCCCACCGGGGCTTCGCTGGAGCCGTTCACCGGCACCGTGCCGCCGTTGAAGTCGTTCACCACGCCCTGCGGCGTCCACTGGCCGTTGACCTCGACGACGGCCCAGTCGTCGCCGGGGAACGAGGAGGCGGCGAAGGTGCCCTGGGCGACCCGGTTCGCGCCGGTGGTCCGGTCCCCCGGCCGGCCGCAGTGCCCGGCCGTGACGAAGCCGCCGACCACCGAGAAGCCGACCGAGCAGCGGCCGGCGTTGTTGATGAAGTACGCGTCCCCGCCCCGCACGTCGAACAGCGGGCGGGGCGCCTCGTCGGCGGTCCGCACCCGTACCGCGCCGGCGGGCACCCCGCTGGCCTCCGCGAAGCGGCGGCCGGCCGCCTCGGCGCCGGGCTGGGCGACCACCACCACCGAGTTGGTGGGCACGTCGACGTACCAGCCGGCGACGTCCGGGGTGGCGTCGCGGCCGGCCGCGTCGAGGCGGGTCTTCACCGCGTCCAGTTCGGCGACCCCGCGGTCGACCGGCTTCGGCACCGCACCGGCGGCGGTCACCCGGGCCGCCCGCGCGGGATCGGCCACCGCGACGTTGAGCGTCGCGCCGTCGGCGCCGAGCCAGCTCCCCCCGTAGTCGGCGCCCAGTTCGGTACGGAGTTTCGCGATCGTGCCCGACGCCCACCGCTCGGTCTTCAGCCGCCGGGCCGCCTGGTCCCGGGTGAGCGAGAGGTCGCGGCTCAGCACGTCCAGCACCTCGGGCGCGACGCCGCCGGACGCCGCCGGGGCGGTCCGCCGGGTCGTCGGGTTCTCGCCGGCGAACGACGGCAGGGTCACCGCCGCCGCCGTGCCCGCCGCCGCCACCAGTACGCCGATGGCTGTGATCCGTCTGCGGTCCATCCGCCACGCTCCTCCCGGCCGGCGCGGGGTACGCCTGCCGGAGCGGTATACGGAGACGGACGCCGATCGGTTGAGGCGACCGGTCAGGATCGACCGAGCGTGGCGGGACGACTTCGGGCCGTACCCGTCGAATGCGACGCCGGCCCACCGCGGACGGTGGGCCGGCGTGCGGTGCGTGCGGCGGTCAGACCTCGACCACCGTCGGGACGATCATGGGCCGGCGGCGGTACGCGTCGTTGACCCAGCGTCCGACCGTGCGCCGGACGATCTGCTGGAGCTGGTGCGGGTCGGTGATGCCGTCCGCGGCGGCCCGGTTCAGCGCCTCGGTGACCAGCGGGATGACCGGGTTGAACGCCTCCGGGTCCTCGGAGAAGCCCTTCGCCGAGAGGGTCGGCCCGCCGACCACCTTGCCGGTGACCGAGTCGACCACCACGGTGGTGGCGATGAAGCCGCCGTCGCCGAGGATCCGGCGCTCGGTGAGCAGCGACTCGCTGACGTCGCCGACGGCGAGGCCGTCGACGTAGACGTACCGGCTCTTCACGTGGCCGACGAGGCTGGCGCGCCCGTCGACCAGGTCGACCACGTCGCCGTCCTCGCAGAGCACCACCCGGTCCGGCGCGACGCCGGACTCGATGCCGAGCCGGGCGTGCGCCCGCAGGTGCCGCCACTCGCCGTGCACCGGCATGAGGTTGCTCGGGCGGGTGACGTTGAGCAGGTAGAGCAGCTCGCCGGCGGGAGCGTGACCGGAGACGTGCACCTTGGCCACGTCCTTGTGGATCACGGTGGCACCGGCCCGGGCCAGCCGGTTGATCACCCGGTAGACCGAGGTCTCGTTGCCGGGCACCAGCGAGGAGGCGAGCACCACGGTGTCGCCGGGGGCGATGGTGATGTGCCGGTGGTCGCCGCTGGCCATCCGGCCCAGCGCGCTCATCGGCTCGCCCTGCGAGCCGGTGGACATCAGCACGATCTGCTCGGGCGGCAGCGTGGTGGCCTCCTCCAGCCCCACCACCAGGCCCGGCGGGATGTTGAGCAGGCCCAGGTCGCGGGCGATGCCCATGTTGCGCACCATCGACCGGCCGATCAGCGCCACCTTGCGCCCGTGCTCGACCGCCGAGTCGAAGACCTGCTGCACCCGGTGCACGTGCGAGGCGAACGAGGCGACGATGATCCGGCCGCGCGCCTTGGCGAAGATCGAGTCGAGCACCGGCCCGATCTCCCGTTCCGGGGTGACGAAGCCGGGGATCTCCGCGTTGGTGGAGTCGGAGAGCAGCAGGTCCACGCCCTCGGCGCCGAGCCGGGCGAAGCCCGCCAGGTCGGTGATCCGGCCGTCCAGCGGGAGCTGGTCCATCTTGAAGTCGCCGGTATGCAGCACCAGGCCGGCGCCGGTGCGGATGGCCACCGCGAGCGCGTCGGGGATCGAGTGGTTCACCGCGAAGAACTCGCACTCGAACGGGCCGAGCCGCTCACGCCGCCCCTCGGCGACGGTCAGCGTGTAGGGCTGGATCCGCCGCTCGGCCAGCTTCGCCTCGACCAGCGCCAGGGTGAACTGTGAGCCGACCAGCGGGATGTCCGGCTTGTGGGCGAGCAGGTACGGCACCGCGCCGATGTGGTCCTCGTGGCCGTGGGTGAGCACGATGGCCTGCACGTCGCCCAGCCGGTCCAGGATCGGCCCGAAGTCGGGCAGGATCAGATCCACGCCCGGCTGCTCGACGTCGGGGAAGAGCACCCCGCAGTCGACGATCAGCAGCTTGCCGTCGTACTCGAAGACCGTCATGTTCCGGCCGATGGCGCCGAGTCCGCCGAGCGGGATGATCCGCAGGCCGCCCTCCGGCAGCGGCGGGGGCAGCTCACCCTCGATGTGCGCCTCGGTCACGCGTCACCTCATTCTGCGACGCCGTCGTGCGGCGTCCGTCGTGTCGTTCGATCATTCGGGAAGGGGCAGGCCCGCCGCGGCGCAGTCGGCGCGCAGCTGGGCCAGTTCGTCGCCGGTGGCGTCCACCAGCGGGGGTCGCACCGGGCCGGCCGGCAGGCCCTTGGCCGCCAGGCCCGCCTTCACCAGGATCACGCCCTGGGTCCGGAAGATGCCGGTGTACAGCGGCAGCAGCCGCCGGTGCAGGGCGAGCGCCGTGGCGGTGTCGCCCGCCTCGTACGCCTCGATCATCTGCTTGGTCTGCACGCCGGTGAAGTGCGTGGAGGTGCCGACCACGCCGACCGCGCCGACCGCCAGGGCGGGCAGGGTCAACGCGTCCTCGCCGCTGTAGAACGCCAGGTCGCTGCGGGCCAGCACCCAGGAGGTGGCGGTGAGATCGCCCTTGGCGTCCTTGACCGCAACGATCCGGCCGTGCTCGGCCAGCTTCACCAGGGTGTCGGTGGCGATCTCGGTGCCGGCCCGGTGCGGGATGTCGTACAGCATGATCGGCAGCCCGGTGGCGTCGGCGACCGCGGTGAAGTGGCGCAGCAGCCCGCTCTGCGGCGGCTTGTTGTAGTACGGCGTGACCACCAGCAGGCCGTGCGCGCCGGCCTTCTCCGCCTGCGCGGCCAGCTCGATGGTGTGCCGGGTGTCGTTGGTGCCCACCCCGGCGACGATCCGGGCCCGGTCGCCCACCGCCTCCGCGACCGCGCGGATCAGGGCCTCCTGCTCCGCGTCGGTGGTGGTCGGCGACTCGCCGGTGGTGCCGTTCAGCACCAGCGCGTCGTTGCCCTGCTCGTCGACGAGGTGGCTGGCCAGCCGTACGGCCCCGTCGAGGTCGAGCGACCCGTCGGCGGTGAACGGGGTCACCATGGCCGTGATCAGTCGTCCGAACGGGCGCGAGGCGCCCCGGTCCGGGCCGGCAGGGAGGTCGTGCGTCATGTTCACAACCTAGCGGACGACCACCGGGGCCCCGGCGGCGAAGGGCGAGGACTCACTCGGCGTGCGGAGAGGCCGCCACCTCGGTGCCGTCGGCCAGCGTGGAGATCACGAAGTCGGCGAAGACGTTCGGGGCGACCCCCTGGAGCTGCCGCAGGCACTCCACGGCCAGCTCGCGGATCTCCACGTCGGCGTGCTCGGTGGCGCGCATCTTGATGAAGTGCCGCCACGCCCGGTAGTTGCCGGTCACCACGATCCGGGTCTCGGTGGCGTTGGGCAGCACCGCGCGGGCCGCCTGCCGGGCCTGCTTGCGGCGCAGCGTCGGGTTGGGCTCGTCGGTGAACCGGGACTCCAGCCCCTCCAGCAGCTCCGTGTACGCCCGGACCGCCGCCTCGCTCGCCTCGACGAACTTCTTGTGCAGTTCCGGGTCGTCGGCGATCACGGCCGGCTCGACCATGGCCGCGTCCCGCTCGGGCACGTAGCGCTGGGAGAGCTGGGAGTAGGAGAAGTGCCGGTGCCGGATCAGCTCGTGGGTGAAGGACCGGGACACCCCGCTGAAGTAGAAGCTCACCGAGCCGTGCTCCAGCACGGACAGGTGCCCCACGTCCAGGATGTGCGCCAGGTAGCCGGCGTTGGTCGCGGTGGCCGGGTTCGGCTTCTTCCAGCTCTGGTAGCAGGCCCGGCCGGCGAACTCGGCGAGCGCCTGACCGCCCTCCGCGTCGGTCGACCACGGCACGTCGTCCGGGGCCTGGAACTGGGTCCACGCGATCAGCTTGACCTGGGGCTGCACCATCTCCGGCATTCCTGCGACTGTAGTGGCCGCCGCGCCTCCCGCGAAACCTGGGCGCGCCGACGTGAACCAGCGCACCAGCGGCGAATCCTGGTCACTCCCGTCCGCACCTGGCGGCACGTGTCCAAAATCTCGGCGGTCAGACGTAGAGCGAGGTGAACGGGGCCCAGGGCAGGTTGCGGGCCACCGAGAAGGCGAGCCAGAGGGCCAGGAAGCCGCCGATCACCTTGGGGCTGATCCGCAGTTCCGGCAGCCGCCAGCCGAACGCCCGGTTCCCCGCCCAGCTCACGAAGAGCCAGGCCAGGAAGGGCAGCGAGAAGACGAAGAGGAAGTGGTGCCGGGCGGCAGCGGGGAGGTCGGCGTGCAGCACGTACCAGAGGGCGCGGGTGCCGCCGCAGCCCGGGCAGTCCAGCCCGGTGGTGAGCTTGAGCAGGCAGGTCGGCCGGGCGTCCGGGTCGCTGTGGGTGGGGTCGCTGAGCAGGGCGTACGCCATGCCCACGCCGACGCAGCCGAGCGCCGCGAGGGGCACCGCCCAACGCGGGGCGCGGGCGTGCAGCCGCAGCACCAGGCGGGTGAACCGGTCCGGCTCGACCGGCGGGGAGGCCAACCCCGCGGGGCCGGGCGCCGCCCCCGCCCCGGGCTCCCCGGGCGGCCCCTGGTGGGGGTGCGGGCCCGCGGCGGGGTCCGCGGGGGGCCCCGGGCGGCCAGGTCGCCGGCGGCGGGCGGGGCGACCGCGTCCAGGCCGAGCCAGCCGGCGAGCCGGTAGAGCTCGGCGGCGAGCGCCACGGCGGTTTCCCCCGGGTCGGCGCCCGGCTCGACCCAGGCGGCCGGCACCAGCAGCACCCCGGCCTTGCGGTCGGCCTTGAGGTCGACCCGGGCGGTGAACCGCTCGCCCTGGAGGAAGGGGAGCACGTAGTAGCCGTAGACACGCTGCGGCGCGGGCACGTAGATCTCGATGCGGTAGGTGAAGTCGAAGAGCCGCTCGGCGCGGGCCCGCTCCCAGACCAGCGGGTCGAACGGGCTGACCAGGGTGTTGCCGCGTACCCACCGGGGCAGCCGGGCCTGGGCGTGCAGGTAGGCCGGCTGCCGCCACCCCGACACGGTGACCGGGGTCAGCTCGCCCGCCTCGACCAGCTCGGCGATCGCCTGCCGGGCGCCGGCCACCGGCAGCCGGAAGTAGTCGCGCAGCTCGGGCTCCGCCGCCACGCCCAGCGACCGGGCGGCGATCGCCACGAGCGTGCGGTGGGCGTCGGCGTCGCTCGGGGTGGGCGCGTCCAGCACGGCGGCCGGCAGCACCCGTTCGGGCAGGTCGTAGCGGCGGGCGAACGAGGTGGTGCGGTCGGCGGCGGTCACCTCGCCGGCCCAGAACAGGAACTCCAGCGCCCGCTTGACGGTGGACCAGTTCCACCCCCAGTTGCCGGTCTCGCGCGGCGCGTCGTGCTCGATCTCGGCGGCGGTGAGCGGGCCCCGGGCGGCCACCTCGTCGCGCACCCAGGCGACCAGCTCGGGCTGCTCCTGGGCGATCCGGCGCATCCCGCCCCAGGCCGCGTCGTGGGCCCGGGCCATCCGCCAGCGCAGCGCCGGGTGCAGCCCCACCGGCACCAGCGACGCCTCGTGCGCCCAGTATTCGAACAGCTCGCGGGGGCGCCGGTAGGCCGCGGTGTCGAGCAGGGCGGTCGGGTAGGGCCCGAGCCGGCTGTAGAGCGGCAGGTAGTGCGCGCGTTGCAGGACGTTGACCGAGTCCATCTGGATCAGCCCGACCCGGTCGAGCACCCGGCGCAGGTGCCGGCGGGTGGGCACGCCGGTGGGCGCCGGGTCGGCGAAGCCCTGGGCGGCCAGGGCGATCCGGCGGGCCTGGGCGAGCGAGAGCGATTCCGGTGCGGCCATCGTCGGCGACCCTAATCCGCAGGTACGACACGACGGCTCCAGGTCGCGGCGCGGCGTCAGACGCGCCGGGCTGGAGTCGTCGCAGGTGCGGCGGCTGGACCTGTCGCCTTTCGCGGCATAGAACGGACGGGTGCCCATTATCCGCCGGGAGGAACCGGACGACGCCGAGGCGATCGCCCGGGTGCACATCCGCGGCTGGCAGGCCGGGTACGCTGGGATCATGCCCGACGAGGTGCTGAACCGGCTGAACCCGTCCGCCTGGGCGCAGCGCCGCCGGGACCTCGGCACGGCCGACCCGGAGCACCCGTTCACCACGCTGGTCGCCGAGGTCGACGGGGTGGTCGTCGGATTCACCACCTTCGGGCCGTACCGGAACAACCAGGACCGGGGCGACCTGGACCCGCGGTACGGCGAGATCCTTGCGCTCTACCTGGAGCCGGCGCACTGGAGCACCGGGATCGGGCGGGCCCTTCACGCCGCGGCCCGGGCCGGGCTGTCCGAGCGCGCGTGGACGGAGTACCGGCTCTGGGTGCTCGCCGACAACGCCCGGGCCCGCCGCTTCTACGAGCGGGCCGGATTGTCAGCCGACGGGGAGGAGTCCACCTACCCGGTGCCGCTGCACGGCGGGCGCGACCCGGTCCGGCTCCGCGAGCTGCGCTACACCGCCCGGCTCGACGGCTGACCCGGCCGGCCCGCCCCGCCCGGCGGGACCGCCGCCGGTCGGCGTGGCCCAGCGGCGAATCGGCAGGGCGAGCAGCAGCGCCAGGCTGATCCAGACGTAGGTGTTGCTGCCCAGGAAGCCGTCGACCCCGGTGAAGTCCTTCTCCCAGGCCCAGACGATCCGGCTGGTCAGGAAGGCGTACCCGACGAGCGCGGCGGCCAGCAGCAGGCGGCGCCGGCGGCTGCGGGCGGGCGCCGCCATGCCGTTGTCGACCAGCAGGATCAGGCCCGGCAGCAGCCAGACCAGGTGGTGCACCCAGGTCACCGGGCTGACCAGGCACATGGTGGCGCCGGTCAGCGCCAGGCCGGTGGCCTCGTCGCCGGCGGCCACCGCGACCCGGGAGCGCCAGCCCCAGACGACCAGGGTGGCGAGGACCAGCACCAGCCAGGCGACGGTGCTGGGGTGACCCGGATCGAGCCGGGCCACCACCCCGCGCAGCGACTGGTTGGAGACGAAGGCCAGCTCGCCCACCCGGTCGGTGTTCCACAGCGCCTCGGTCCAGAACTCCCGGGAGGCGTCCGGGAAGAGCGCGGCGGCCACCAGGGTCGCGGCGGCCGCCGCGCCGATGGCGGTGAGCGCGGCCCGCCAGCGGCCGGTGACCAGCAGGTAGACGATGAAGATGCCGGGGGTCAGTTTGATCGCGGTGGCCAGGCCGATGCCGACCCCGGCCCACCGGCTGCGCGCCGGCAGCAACCGGAGCAGGTCCACCGCCACGAGGAAGAGCAGCAGCATGTTGACCTGGCCGAAGTTCACCGTCTCGCGCATCGGCTCGTAGGCGGCGGCCAGGCAGAGCGCCACGGCGAGGACGAACCAGCGGGTCCAGCCGGCGCGCCGGGCGACCGGGTCGAGCAACCACCAGATGACCACCGCGCTGACCACCACGGTGGCGGCCACGCTCACCGCGATCGCCGCCGGCCACGGCAGGTACGCCATCGGCAGCATGACGAGCGCGGCGAACGGCGGGTAGGTGAAGCCGTACTGGGTGCCGCCCTTGAGGAAGTCGTAGATCTCCCCGCCGTCGTGCACCCAGAAGGTCAGCGCGCCGTAGTAGACCTTGAGGTCGAAGAAGCCGTGCCGCACGGCCGCCACCGAGAGGAAGGCGGTCACCGCGGCGGCGAGCGCCACCACGGCGACGAGCTGCGCGATCGTCCGCCTGGCACCCTGCGCCACCGTCGCCCTCCTCGCCCTGCGTAGGCTCACGTGCCATGGCTCTCGGGTACGTCCGCCCCGCGCGTCCGGAGGACGCCGGCGAGATCGCACGCCTCCAGCTCGCCACCTGGCGGGCCGCGTACCGCCGGATCCTGCCCCGGCACGTGCTCGACAACCTGGACGAGGCGTACCTCGCCCGGCGGTGGAGTGCCGCGGTGCAGGAGCCGCCCTCGGGCGCGCACCGTGTGCTGGTCGCCGTCGAACAGGCCGAGCAATCGTATCTGGTGGGGTTCGCCGCCTCCGGTCCGGCCGACGCCGAGGCGCTCGCGCCGGGCGAGCCGGCCGAGGCGCTCGCCGACGGCGTGGCCGCGGTGACCGACCTGCTGGTCGAGCCGCGCTGGGGCCGCCGCGGGCACGGCAGCCGGCTGCTCGCCGCCATGGTCGACCACTGGCGCGAAGACGGCTTCACCCGCGCGGTGGCCTGGGCGTTCGACGCGGACGCGGCGACCCGGAAGTTCCTCACCTCGACCGGCTGGGAGCCGGACGGCGCCGCCCGCGCGCTGGATGTGGACGACATGCTGGTCCCCCAGGTCCGCCTGCACGTCGGCGTCCCCGCCGAGCCGGCCGCTTCCTGAGTACGCGCTGTCGGGGGTAGCGCCTACCGTGGCGGCATGACGATTGCACCGGCACCGGCGACCAGCGAGTTGGAGCCGTTCCGGGTCGAGCTGACGGGCTACGCCTACCGGATGCTCGGCTCGGTGTTCGACGCCGAGGACGCGGTGCAGGAGACCCTGTTGCGGGCCTGGCGCGGCCGGGACGGCTTCGACGGCCGGTCCAGCCTGCGCACCTGGCTCTACCGGATCGCCACCAACGTCTGCCTCGACCTGCTGCGCGGGCGCGGCCGGCGGGCCCTGCCGGTCGACCTGGGCGGCCCGGCCGCGCCGGTGGCCGAGTCGCTCGGCACGCCGGCCGGCGGCTGGGTCGAGCCGGTTCCGGACACGGCGGTGCTCCCGGCCGACCCGGCCGAGCTGGCGGTGGCCCGGGAGTCGGTGCGGCTGGCGTTCGTGGCGGCGCTCCAGCACCTGCCGCCCCGGCAGCGCGCGGTGCTGATCCTGCGGGACGTGCTGCGCTGGCGCGCCGACGAGGTCGCCGACCTGCTCGACGCCACCGTGCCGGCGGTCAACAGCGCGCTGCAGCGGGCCCGGGCGACCCTGGTCGGGGTGCGCGCCGAGGGCCGCGTCGGTCCGGATCTCGACCCGGTCGACCGCGACCTGCTCGACCGCTACGTGGACGCCTTCGCCCGCTACGACATCGACGCCCTGGTCGCGCTGCTGCGCGCGGACGCCGTGCAGAGCATGCCGCCCTACCCGATGTGGCTGCGCGGCGCGACGGACATCGCCCGCTGGCTGGGCGGGCCGGGCGCCGAATGCCGGGGCTCCCGGCTGGTGCGGGTGGCCGCCAACGGCGTCCCGGCCCTGGCGCAGTACCGGGTCGACCCGGCCGGCGGCCACCAGGCCTTCTCGATCACCCTGCTGGAGTGCGCCGAGGGGCGGATCGCCCGGCTCACCCACTTCCTGGAGCCCCGGCTCTTCCCGCGCTTCGGGCTGCCGACCCGACTCGATTCCCGACCCGCCGATGAGTTTCCGCCCCGCACGCCGTCCACCCCTGGTAGGCACGACGGAGGCGGCGCACCGGCGGAGTGAGGAGCGGGTCATGTTCAGGGACACGAAGGCGTTCAGCGGGTTCTCGGTGGACGACCCGGACCGCGCGGAGCGGTTCTACACCGACGTCCTGGGGTTGCGGGTGTCCCGGGACGACACGATGGGCGGGCTGCTGACCCTGCACCTGGCCGGCGACCGGCCGGTGCTGGTCTATCCGAAGCCCGACCACCGGCCAGCCGCCTACACGGTGCTCAACTTCCCGGTCCCGGACATCGACCGGGCGGTGGACGAGCTGGTCTCGCGCGGGGTGCGGTTCGAGCGCTACGAGGGCATGCCGCAGGACGACAAGGGAGTCATGCGCGGCAACGGCCCGTCGATCGCCTGGTTCACCGACCCGGCCGGCAACGTGTTCTCGGTGCTCCAGGAGGGCTGAGCCGGGCCGGCGGTCCCGGCACGGGGCGGGACCGCCGGCCGCCGGTCAGCCCTTGTCGGCGCCCTCGTTCGCGCCGCGGACGAAGTAGCGCTGGAAGATCACGAAGAGCACCGCCACCGGGATGGTGGCGAGCAGCGCGGCGCCCAGCTTGAGCGGATACTGGGTGCCCTTGCCGAGCGACCCGCTGACCAGGTCGGCCAGCCCTCGGGGCAGGGTGAACAGGTCCGGGTCCTGCACCGAGACGAGGCTGTGCGGGAACTCGTTCCAGGAGCCCTGGAACGACAGGATGGTCAGCGTGATGAGGGCCGGCCGCGCCATGGGCAGCACCACCGACCAGAAGGTGCGGAACACGCCCGCGCCGTCGATCCGGGCCGCCTCCTCGACGCTGACCGGCACCGACTCGAAGAACTGCTTCATGATGAAGACCCCGGCCGCGTCGGCGAGCAGCGGCACCACCAGGCCCGCGTAGCTGTCGTAGAGGCCGAGCTGCTTGAGCACCAGGAACTTCGGGATCAGCAGCACCACGCCGGGCACCGCCATCACCGCGATGATCGCGGCGAAGAGCCCGGCCCGGCCCCGGAAGCGCAGCCGTGCCAGCGCGTAGCCGGCGAGCGAGTCGAAGAAGACCCGGCCGAGGGTGACCAGCACGGTGACCAGCAGCGAGTTGCCGAGCCAGAGCGGGAAATTGGTGCCCGCGAAGATCCGCTCGAAGCCGGCCAGGGTCAGCGGGTCGGGCACCGGTGAGAGCGGGTTCGCCGCCGCGTCCGGCTCGGTCTTGAACGAGTTGCCGAGCTGGATGACGAACGGGTAGAGGAAGACCAGCCCGAAGGCGATCAGGACCGCGTACCCGAGGATGCGGTTGACCCGGGCGCGCGGCCCGCGGTCGGCGCGGCGCGCGACGGGTGCCGCCGGCCGGTCGGTGAGCACGGCCATGTCAGGACCCCTCCGGTACGCGTCGCCGCCACCACCGGGGCCGCCGGGGCTCGTCCCGGTCGGCCATCACCCGGCGCTGGAGCAGGGTCAGCAGGATGATGATCAAGAACAGCACGAAGGAGATGGCCGCGCCGGAGCCGTAGTCGAAGTCCCGGAAGGCGGTCCGGTACGACAGGTACGCCGGGGTGAGCGTGATCTTGGCCGGGTCGCCCTGGCTCATCACGTACACCTGGTCGAAGACCTGCCAGGAGCCGATCAGGCCGAGGGTGAGCACCAGGAAGGTGGTCGGCTTGATGAGCGGCAGGGTGACGTGCCGGAAGCGCTGCCAGCGGCTCGCCCCGTCGAGGGTGCTGGCCTCGTCGAGCGCCACCGGGACGTTCTGCAGCGCGGCCAGGAACATCAGCATGAAGGTGCCCGAGGTGGTCCAGATGACCAGGCAGATGATCGAGACCATGGCCACGCTCGGTCCGGCGAGCCAGTCCCACCAGGTCAGGCCGAACGGGCCGCCGGAGGTGAGCGTGTCGGGTGGGGTGTCCACCCCGACCGCGCCGAGCAACAGGTGCAGCACGCCGCGGGAGTCGGCGAACCACTCCGGCCCGTCGACGCCGAGGAGGCCGAGCAGCTTGTTGACCGCGCCGGAGTTGGCGAACAGGAACAGGAACACCACGCTGATCGCCACCGAGCTGGTGACCGAGGGGAAGTAGAACGCGCTGCGGAAGAAGCCCTTCCCCTTGAGCATCCGGTTGTTGACCACGAGGGCGAGGCCGAGGGCGAGCACGGTCTGCACCGGCACGACGATGCCCACGTAGTACATGTTGTTGCGGATGCTGGTCATGAAGTCGCGGCGGTCCAGCCCGTCCTCGGCGAACAGCCGGGTGTAGTTCTTCGCGCCCACGAAGGGCACGTCGGCGGTGAACGGGCTGCCCTGGCCGTTCCAGTCGGTGAGGCTCACCCACAGCGCCATCAGGATCGGCAGCAGCAGGAAGAGCCCGAGGATCACGATCACCGGCGCGACGAAGAGCCAGCCCGCGATGTTCTCGTTGCCGCGGACACCGCCCCCGCGACGGCGGCGCGGCTTCGCCGACGTGGTCGCCGGGGCGCGCAGCGCTTCGGTTGCCATCTCGTCCCTCCCTCCTTGTCCGTGCGAGCCGGCGCGGAGGGGCCCGGGTCCGGGCCCCTCCGCCACCGCTCAGCCGCCGAGCGCCGCCTTGGCGTTCTTGTCGAAGTTGGCCAGGATCGTCTTCGGGTCACCGGTGCTCAGCCCCTGGAGACCGGCCTCCAGGTCGCGCAGGACGCTGTCCATCTTCGGGGCGTTCACCGGACCCTGCGCGTACGCGGCGCCGTCGATGAACGGCTTGTCCGCCGGGAAGGCGCCGGTGTACTGGTCGCGGACGGACTGCCGGGACGGCATCACGCCGAACGCCTTGGCGAAGGTCACCTGCTGGTCACCCGCGGTCATCGCCTCGACGAACTTGATCGCCTGGTCCTTGAACTTCGACTTGGCGGCGATGCCCCAGCACTGGGTGAAGGAGAGGGTGCCCTGCCCCTTCGGGCCGGCCGGCAACGGCACGACCTTGTACTTCACCTTCGGGAAGTCGTTCTGCAGGGCGCCCTTGATCCAGTTGCCCTCGATGGTCATCACGGCCTTGCCCTTGCCGAACGCCTCCCCGGACCAGCCGGCGTCGAGCTGCTTCGGGAACTTCGCGTAGCCGTTGGTGAGCAGCGACTTCACGTACTGGAGGGCCTGGAGGTTCTCCGGGGTGTCGGCGGTGGGCTGCTTGCCGTCCTTGCTCATCAGCCAGCCGCCGTTCTGCACCATGAAGGCGCCGATCCGGTCCCGGGTGTCGCCGAGGGCGAGCGCCACCATGCCCTTCGCCTTGATCTTCTGGCTGACGGCGGTGAGCTGGTCCCAGGTGGTCGGCACGTCGGCGTCGGTCAGGCCGGCCTTCGCCCACATGTCGGTGTTGATCTCCAGGGCGAGGGTGGAGAAGTCCTTCGGCGCGCAGTAGAGCTTGCCGTCGTAGGTGAACGTGGTGCGCAGGCTCTCGTAGAAGTCGTCCGTGTTGCTGATCTTGTCGCCGTACGGCTCCAGCGCGCCGACGCTGGCGTAGTCGGCGAAGCGGCTCGCGTCGACGTAGAAGACGTCCGGCGGGGTGCCGCCGGCGAGGGCCTGGCCGAGCTGCTGGGTGAGGTCCTGGGCCGGGGTGACGGTGGCGGTGTTGCCGCTGGACGAGGCCCACTTGGCGGCCGCGTCCTGCACCGCCTTGGTCTCGGCCTCGCCGGAGGAGCCGATCAGGATCTGCAGGCTGGCCGGGCCGCTGGACTGCTTGGTGTCCTTCGCGGAGTCGTCGAAGCCGCTGCCGCACGCGGCGGAGCCGAACAGGGCGACGGCGGCGAAGCCGGCCACCGCCGCCCGGGTGAGGGTGCGAGGTGTCATCTGACTCTCCTGGTGGGGGATGTGGTCACGCCGTGTGCCGGAGCACCAGCGCGGGGGTGAGCAGCACGTGCGGGTCGGTGGGCTGGCCGTCGAGCAGGCCGGTGAGCAGGTCGACGCAGCGGGCGGCGGCCGCGGCGAGCGGCTGGCTGACGCTGCTCAGCCCGACCGCGGCGGCCACCGGGGTGTCGTCGAAGCCGACGATGGCGACCGGCGCCGCCGCGCCGCGCGCCGCCTGGAGCGCGCCGAGGGCGAGCGAGTCGCTGGCGCAGACCACCGCGGTCGGCGGCGCGTCGCGGGCGAGCAGGTCGCGCAACTCCCGCTCACCCTCGGCGATGCCGTCCTCGGTCTCCCGGCGCAGGCCGGCCACGTCGAGGCCGGCCGCCGTCATCGTGGTACGCCAGCCGGCGCACCGGTCGTCGCCGACGCCGGAGCCGGTCGGCCAGCCGAGGAAGGCGATCCGGCGGTGGCCGGTGTCGAGCAGGTGCCGGGTGACCTGCGCGGTGCCGGCGGCGCCGTCGACGTCGACCCACGGGTGCCCGTCGAGGGCGTCCCAGGGCCGGCCGAAGGTCACGAAGGGCACCTCGCGCTCGGCCAGCCACGCGGTGCGCGGGTCGCCGTGCTTGGTGCCGGTGAGCACGAACGCGTCCAGGTCGTACGCGCCGAGCAGGTCGTCGTAGGTGCTGATCTCCTGGCCGTCGTCCCGGGCCGTGTAGAGCAGGACCCGGTAGCCGGCGGCGTCGGCGGTCTCGGTGAGGCCGTGCAGGAACCGGTCGAGCACCGAGCCGTTGATCCCGTCCCGGGTGGGCTCGATTCGGACCGCGATGAGCCGGGACCGGCCGGTCCGCATCTGCCGCGCGGCCTGGTTCGCCCGGTAGCCGAGCGCGGCGATCGCCTCCTGCACCCGCCGCCGGGTCTCCTCGCGGACGATGTGCGGCGCGTTGAGCACGTTGGAGACCGTCTGGCGGCTCACCTGGGCACGCCGGGCCACCGTCGCGATGGTCACCTTTTCAGCCACGAAATCCCTCTCGCCGCCTTGAACGATCCAACTCCGATGCGGCAGGATTAGATCGTTCAAAGTTTCTGGAATGTTTCGCACTTTGCACCGGCCGGAGCCATCTGTCAAGACATCCCCGGCCCACCGATCAGCACCGGGAGTTCCCCTTGTCCGAACGCCACCTGCAACCGCTGCTGCACGACCTGGTCGGCGTGGTGCACGCCCCCACCAGCGCGCTGGGCGACGCGGCCGGCCAGATCCGGCCACACGGCGTCCAGGGCGTCTTCCACGCCGACGCCCGGGTGCTCTCCCGCGCCGAACTGCGCCTCGACGGCCGCGAGCCGGAGCCGCTGACCCGGGGATCGGCCGGGCCGCACGGCACCCGCTTCGTGGCCCTGGCCCGCTGGCTCGGCGACCCCACCCCCGACCCGACCGTACGGGTCGAGCGCACCCGGCAGGCCGCCCCGCACGGCCTCACCGAGGAACTCGTCGTGTCGTCCACCGCCACCGGCCCGGTCCGCACCACGGTCAGCGTCGACCTCGGCTGCGACCTCGCCCCGATCGAGCTCGTCAAGTCCGGCGGGAGCGGCGCGCCGCTGGAGGCCAAGACCGGCGAGCCGGGCCGGGTCCAGTGGGCCGCCGAGGGGCTCACCGTGACCGTGACCGGCGAGGCGGCCACCGTGGACGCCACCGGCGACCGCGCCGCCGCACCCCGGCTGAGCTGGCCGGTCACGCTCGCCCCCGGAGGGTCGGCGACGCTGCGCTGGCGGCTCGCCGTCACCGACCCGAAGGCCGTGGTGACCGCCGCCCCACCCGGCCCCGGCTGGTCCGAACCGGCGGTACGCGCCGACGACCGCCGCCTGGTCCGGCTCCTCGACCGCTCCCTCGCCGACCTGCGCGGGCTGCGGCTGGCCGAGCCGGCCCACCCCGAGGACGTCTTCCTCGGCGCCGGCGTGCCCTGGTTCCTCACCCTCTTCGGCCGGGACAGCCTCTGGGCCGCCCGGATGATGCTGCCGCTGGGCACCGAGCTGGCCGCCGGCACGCTGCGGGTGCTGGCCCGCCGGCAGGGCGCCCGGGTCGACCCGGCCACCGGCGAGGCGCCCGGCAAGATCCTGCACGAGCTGCGCCGGCACGAGTTCACCCTGGACGAGGGGCTGCGGCTGCCGCCCGCGTACTACGGCACGGTCGACGCCACCATGCTCTGGGTGGGGCTGCTGCACGACGCCTGGCGGTGGGGACTCGCCGCCGACCAGGTCGAGCCGCTGCTCCCCCATCTCGAGGCGGCGCTCAGGTGGCTCGGCGAGCACGCCGACGCCGACGGTGACGGCTTCGTCGAGTACGTCGACACCACCGGCCACGGCCTGGCCAACCAGGGCTGGAAGGACTCCGGCGACGCGGTGCGCTTCCGGGACGGCCGGCTGGCCGGGCCGCCCATCGTGCTGGCCGAGGTGCAGGGGTACGCGTACCAGGCCGCCGTGAACGGGGCCGACCTGCTCGACGCCTTCGGCCGCCCCGGCGCCGACCGCTGGCGCGGGTACGCCGACCGCCTCGCCGCCCGGTTCCGCGCCGCGTTCTGGGTCGACGGCCCGTACGGCCCGCAGCCCGCCCTGGCGCTCGACCGGGACAAGCGCCCGGTGGACTCGCTGACCAGCAACATCGGTCACCTGCTCGGCACCGGGCTGCTCTCGGACGCCGAGTCGGCGCAGGTCGCCGCCCTGCTCTCGACCGAGGCCCTGGCGGGCGGCTTCGGGCTGCGCACCATGTCCACCGACGACGCCGGGTTCAGCCCGCTGTCCTACCACTGCGGGTCGATCTGGGCGCACGACACCGCCATCGTGCTCGGCGGGCTGGCCCGGGCCGGTCACCGCGAGGCGGCGCTACGGCTGGCCGACGGCCTGCTGGCGGCCGCCGAGGCGTTCGACTACCGCCTCCCCGAGCTGTACGGCGGCGACGACCGGGCGGCGCTCGGCCGGCCGGTGCCGTACCCGGCGGCGTGTCACCCGCAGGCCTGGTCGGCGGCGGCCGCCGTGCTGCTCCTCCAGGCCGGCCTGGGCCTCTACCCCGACGTGCCCGCCGGTCGCGTCGACCTCCGCCCCCTGGCCGGCCCCGAACTCGGCGCCCTCACCGCTGACGGGCTGAAGATCGCGGGCGCCCGCGTCACGATCACCGTCGACCACACCGGCCACCCCACGGTGACCGGCCTCCCCCCGACCCTGACGATCCCCACCCAACGCCGTCCCACCACCCCCACCCACTCCCCCACCTGACGGCCCCCGACGGTTGACGGTCTGGCGGTTGCCGGTCTGGCGGTCGATCATGAAGTTGTTGTCACGGCACGCCGCGCGGGGTGACAACAACTTCATGATCACCGGGGCGGGGTGGGGGTGAGTTCGGCGATGAGTTCGTCGTCCTCCATGGCGCCGGTGGGGTGGAAGCCCAGGGAGCCGTAGAGGGCGGCGGCGGGGGTGTTGTCGGGGTGGTAGCTGAGGCGGATGGGCTGGCCGGCCTTGGCCAGCCAGTCGGTCAGGGTTTTCACGGCCGCGCGGCCCACACCGCGGTCCTGCTCGGCGGCGTCGATCACCATGCCGCCGATCCAGCGGGAGCCGTCCTCGTCCACACCCCACATGACGTGGCCGACCACGGTCTCGTCGGCGTGGACGGCGAGCGAGGTCCAGACGTCCGAGCGCATGGTCAGCACCAGGTAGCGGGCGGCCAGCGCCGGCACGAAGTTCCGCTGGTCGTCGCGGGGCGCGACGTCGGCCACCGCCCGCCAGTTGTCGTCGTCCACCGGCCGCAGGGTCACCCGGCGGCCGGCGCGGTCGCACAGCCCGGAATCGATCATGGCGGTCAGCCTAGGGCCGGCCCGCGCACCCGGCCATCGCTTTCGCCGAGCCGAAGCCGCCACCCCGCACACGGCCCACAAGGTCGCCGTGGCGCGGCTCGCAGCTCGCCGGTGCGCGGGTCACCGGGCCGGACAGCCACCCACGGCGAGAGCCACTCACCGCCGGACACAGCCACCCACGGAGGGGGTCAGTCACCCCCAGGCACAGCCACGGAGGGGGTCAGTCGAGCAGGGCGTCCAGGCCGACGGTGAGGCCCGGCCGGTGGCGCACCCCGCGCACCGCCAGCAGCACGCCGGGCATGAACGACGCCCGGTCGTACGAGTCGTGCCGGATGGCCAGCGTCTCGCCCGTGGTGCCGAAGAGCACCTCCTGGTGGGCGACCAGGCCGGTGGCGCGGACCGCGTGCACGCGTACCCCGTCGATGTCGGCGCCGCGGGCGCCGGGCACCTCGTCCCTGGTGGCGTCCGGCGCGGGCCCGAGCCCGGCCTCGGCGCGGGCCTGGGCGACGAGCCGGGCCGTGTGGGTGGCGGTGCCGCTCGGCGCGTCCAGCTTGCGCGGGTGGTGCTGCTCGATGATCTCGACCGACTCGAAGTGCCGGGCCGCGCGGGCGGCGAACTGCATCATCAGTACCGCGCCGATGCCGAAGTTGGGCGCGATCACCACACCGACGCCGGGCTTGCCGGCCAGCCAGCCGCGCACCTGATCGAGCCGCTGCTCGGTGAAGCCGGTGGTGCCGACCACCGCGTGGATGCCCTGGTCGATGCACCACTGCAGGTTGTCCATGACGACGTCGGGGGTGGTGAAGTCGACGACCACCTCGGCGCCGGCGACGGCGGAGAGGTCGTCGCCCTGGTCGATCGTCGCCACCAGGTCCAGGTCGCCGGCCGAATCGACGGCCTTGCAGACCTCCATGCCCATCCGGCCCCGGGCGCCCAGCACGCCGACCCGGACCGCCTCGGCCGGGTTCTTCTCCTGCTCGTCAGTCACGGGGCACAACCTATCCCAATCGGGACGGGCCTACCCCTGGGGACCGGCAAGCGGGACGGTCAGCGCGCGGCGAAGGCGGACTCGTCGAACGGGCCCACCACGGCGAGGGACATCGGCCGGCCGAGCAGGTCGGCGGCCAGGGCGTTGACGTCGTCCAGGGTCACCGCGTCGACCCGGGCCAGCAGCTCGTCGACCGGCATCAGGTTGCCGTAGAGCAGCTCGCCCTTGGCCAGCCGGCTCATCCGGGAGCCGGTGTCCTCCAGGCCGAGGACGAAGGAGCCCTTGCTCATCCCCTTGCCGCGGGCCAGCTCGGCCTCGGTGATCCCGGTAGCGGCCACCCGGGTCAGCTCGGCCCGGGTCAGGTCCAGCACCTCGTCCACCTTGCCGGGCGCGCAGCCGGCGTAGACGGCGAACAGGCCGCTGTCGGCGTACTGGCTGGCGTAGGAGTAGACCGAGTAGGCCAGGCCGCGCTGCTCGCGGATCTCCTGGAACAGCCGGCTGGACATGCCGCCGCCGAGCACGTTGTTGAGCACCCCGAGGGCGAAGCGCCGCTCGTCGAGGCGGTCGATGCCGGGGCAGCCGAGGATGACGTGCGCCTGCTCGGTCTCCTTCGGCTCGACCACGGTGGCGGCCGGCCTGGTGGGTACCGCCGGGGTGGCCGACCGGTGCGGGGCCGGCGCGGCCGGGTCGGTGTCCAGCGGGGTGCCGCGCAGCGCCTGCCGGACCAGCCTGACCACGGCGGCGTGGTCGAGGTTGCCGGCGGCGGCGATGACGATCTGCGGCGCGGTGTAGCGGCGGCGGTAGAAGGTCTGGATCTGCCGGCGGGTCATCGGGGTGACCGTCTCCTCGGTGCCCGAGATCAGCCGGCCGAGGGGGTGGTCGCCGTAGACGGCGCGGGCGAAGAGGTCGTGCACCTCGTCGCCGGGCTCGTCGTCGTGCATGGCGATCTCTTCGAGGATGACGCCGCGTTCGGTCTCCACGTCGGGGGCGGCCAGCACCGAGTCGGCGACCAGGTCGCACATGACGTCGATGGCCAGCGGCAGGTCCTCGTCCAGCACCCGCGCGTAGTAGCAGGTGTATTCCTTGGTGGTGAAGGCGTTGGTCTCACCGCCCACCGCCTCGATCTCCGAGGAGATCTCCAGCGCGCCGCGCTTGTTGGTGCCCTTGAAGAGCAGGTGCTCCAGGAAGTGCGCGGCGCCGGCCTGCGGACCGGTCTCGTCGCGCGAGCCGACCGCCACCCAGATGCCGAACGAGACGCTGCGCATCGCCGGGATCGCCTCGGTGAGCACCCGCAGCCCGCTGGGGAGCACGGTGCGGCGGACGGTGCCGCCCAGCGGGTCGTCGCTGAGCGTACGGGTGACCGCCCGGGCCGCTCCGCCCGCGGAGCGCGCGACCCCGGACGACGTCACCCCCCGTCGAGCCGCAGGGGAAGACGAACGCCGGGTCCGACTCACGAGGAACCTGCTCTCAGTTCGACGAGGGGTGGGTGGTGCGGGGGTGACGAACGAAGCCGGCCGGGTGACGCCGTGGGCGTCACCCGGCCGGTCAGTGGATCAGCTGTGCCGGGTCCGGCGCCGCGGACGGCCGTCGCCGCCGCCCTCGCCGCCGCCCTCGCCGCGCTCCGGACCCCGGCCACCGCGCTCGCCGCCGCGCTCGCGGTCG
>NZ_MUYZ01000096.1:0-20720 GCF_003013775.1 Micromonospora sp. MH33 | reverse complement strand
GGCCGGCTGGGGGCGGGCCGGCGACGCGTACCACCCGTGCCAGCCGCACCCGCAGGGGAACGGCCTGGCCCGGGCCGCCGAGGCGGCGTTGCGCCGGGCCGGGCTGCCGGGCGCGGCGGTGGGCTACGTCAACGCCAACGCCACCGGCACCCCGTACAGCGACGCCTCCGAGGCGGCGGCGCTGGGCCGGGTGTTCGGCGCGGCGGCCGGGCGGATCCCGGTCAGCTCCACCAAGTCGGTGCACGGGCACGCCCTGGAGGCGTCCGGGCTGCTCGAACTGGTCGTCACCGTGCTGACACTGGGCCACGGCAAGCTGCCCGTCAACGCCGGCTGGCTCGGCCCCGACGAGAGCTGCCCCCTGGACGTCATCACCGACGCCCCCCGCCCGGCCACCACCGCCCACGCGCTGACGCTCAACGCCGCCTTCGGCGGGGCCAACACCGCCCTGCTGGTCGGTGCGCCGTGACGGCCGAGGTGCTGGCCGAGGCGCGCTGGCCGGAGGCCGGGGACGGGCCGCCGCCGGTGGTGCCGGGCTTCGTCCACTCGGCGTTCGCACCGCTCGTCGTGGCCGTCGCCGACCGGTGCCTGCGTGCGCGGTACGGGGAGGGGCCGCTGCCGGCCGGCAACCGGACGGCGGTGGTGCTGGTCAGCGCGAGCGGTGACCGGGCCAGCGCCGCGCACGTCCGGGCCACGGTCGCCGCCGGTGGCCGGGTCGGTCCGCTGTTCTTCTTCCAGTCGGTGCCGAACAGCGTGGCCGGGCACGTCGCGGCGCGCTGGGGACTGGACGGGCCGGTGGTGTGCCTGAGCCCTGCGGGGGATCCCCGGGCCGAGGGAACCGCCGAGGCGGACCTGCTGCTGTACGACGGCGACGCCGCGCAGGCGTTGCTGGTCCTGATCGAACAGGCACCGGACGGTACGCCGGGCGAGGCGACCGCGGTGCTGCTGGGGGAGGGAACACGTCAATGAGGACGAGGGGACTGCGCGGCGCCCTGGCGGCCGACACCGAGGTGGGCGCGGGGAACGTGCTCGCCCGGGTGCTGGCCCACGGCGCCGACCCGGCGGGACCGGGACTCACCTTCGACACCGCGGTCGACGGCCACCCGGCCGAGACCCCGCTGACCCTGGGCCGGCTCGACGAGATGGTCACCGCCCGGGCCGCCTGGCTGCACGAGCGCGGGGTGCGGCCGCGCGACCCGGTCGCCGTCTGGGCCGGCGCCGCCGCCGACATGGTGCTGTCGTTCCTGGCGCTGACCCGGCTCGGCGCGATCCCCGCGCTGATGAACGGCAGGCTGCGCCCGGAGATCGCCGCCGAGTACATCCGCCGGCTGCGTGCCACCGGAGTGCTCGCCGACGCCGCGCACGCCGCGGCCCTGGAGGGGCACGACCTGGGCGTGCCCCTGCTCGGCCAGCCCGCCGAGGCCGGCGGCGGGGACCCGGCCGCGGCCCCGCCGCACTACCGGCACCACGACGAGGACCCGATCGTCATCACCCACACCTCGGGCACCACGGGCGTGCCGAAGGCGGTGCTGCACTCGCACGCCAGCCTCTTCGCCGCCACCCGGCACCTGCTCGCCATGCCGCAGGCGCAGGGCACCACCCGGATCCTCAACGCGCTGCCCGCCCCGCACACCGCGACCGTGCTCATGGTCAACCAGGCGCTCGGCAACCGGGCGGAGATGTACCTCCTCTCCGAGCAGGGCGGCGAGCGGGTGCTCGACGCGATCCAGCGCTGGCGGCCGGACGGCGTGTTCGGATTCTCGGTCACCTGGGCCGAGCTGGCCCGGTTCGACCTCTCCGCGTACGACCTGGACTCGGTGCGGCTGTGGTTCAACACCGGCGACTGCTCGCACGAACCGCACGTGCGCCGGCTGGTCAAGGTGGGCTCGCGGGACGTGATGACCCGCGACGGGGTGACCCGGGTGCCCGGCTCGGCCTTCATCGACGGGCTCGGCTCCAGCGAGATGGGGCACTCGATGTTCCACATCACCCACACCGTCGACACCGACCGGTACGGCCGCTGCGTGGGCCGCCCGTACCGGTTCACCAAGGTGGCCGTGCTCGACCTCGACGGCAACGAGCTGCCACCCGGGCAGGTCGGCTGGCTGGGCATCGACTCGCCGTCGCTGTTCCGCGGCTACTGGAACGACTCGGTCACCACCTACCGGTCCCGGCTGCGCGGCTGGTACCTCACCGGCGACCTGGTCCACGCCGACGCCGACGGCCGCTACTACCACCTGGACCGGGCGGTGGACTCGGTCGAGGCGGGCGACGGGAAGCGGTTCTTCACGGCGCTGTCCGAGGAGCGGATCCTCGCCGCCTGCGCCGACGTCACCGACTGCACGGTGGTGATCGTCTCCGAAGGCGGCACCGTCGTCACCGACGTGCTGCTGGAACTGGCCGCGGGGGCGGACCCGGCCGAGGACCGCACCGCGCGGATCCGCGCCGCGCTCGGGCCGGACCTGGCCGCCACGCTGCGCCGGGTGGTGCCGGTCCGCGCGGACGACATCCCGGTCACCGTGACCGGCAAGGTCCGCAAGGTGGCGCTGCGCGAGCGCTATCTCAGTGAGTCCCCGTCATGAGCGCCGTCATCACCGGCATGGGGCTGTTCACCCCGGCCGGCCGGGGCGTCGAGGAGACCTTCACGGCACTCACCACCGGCCGGTCCGGGCTGCGCCGGCCCCCCGAGGGGCACCCGGCCCGGGACAGCCTCGAGGTGGCCGGCGTGCTGCCGGAGATCGACCCGCGCAGCGTCGCCTCCGGCCCGGAGACCAAGGTGCTGGACCGGGTCGTGCTGCTCGCCCTCCTCACCGCCGCCGAGGCGCTCGCCGACGCCGGCATCGAGGTGGGACGCGACGTCGACCCGGACCGGATCGGGGTGATCGTCGGCGGGGTCGGCGGAATGTCGACCCTGGAGAGCCAGGTCCTGGCGCGCGCCGCGCGGGGCCGGGCGGCGGTCAGCCCGTACCTGCTCACCGGGATCCTGCCGAACATGCCGTCGGCCCGGATCGCCATCGCCCACGGCATCCGGGGCTACAGCTCCGCGGTGGGCACGGCCTGCGCCTCCGGCGCCCAGGCGGTGGCCGACGGGGTACGCCTCATCCGGGCCGGCGAGGCCGACGTGGTGGTCTGCGGGGCGAGCGAGGCGCCGCTCTTCCCGACCTTCGCCGACACCTTCGGCAACGCCCGGGCCCTGGCCCGGGGCTGGGACGAGCCCACCGAGGCCAGCCGCCCGTTCGACAAGCGGCGCAACGGGTTCGTGCTCGCCGAGGGGGCGGCGCTGCTGGTGCTGGAGCGCGCCGGGCACGCCGCCGCCCGGGGGGTCACCGGCTACGCCGAGGTCGCCGGCTACGGAGTGAACACCGACGCGTACCACCCGACCGCGCCCCGGCCGGACGGCGCCGGTGCGGCGGCGTGCATGCGCCGCGCGCTGGCCGGCGGTGCGGTGACGCCGGCCGACATCGGCTACGTCAACGCGCACGGCACCGGCACCAGGCTCGGCGACATCGCCGAGACCACCGCCCTCGCCGAGGTGTTCGGCGTCGGCGGGGTGCCGGTCAGCTCCACCAAGGCGCTCACCGGGCACCTGCTCGGCGCCTCCGGCGTGCTGGAGGCGGCGGCCACCGCCCTCGCCCTCGGGCGCGGGCTGCTTCCGCCCACCTACCACCTCGACGACCCGGACCCGGACTGCGAGGCGGACCACGTCCGCGCCGCGCCCCGGGCCACCCGGGCCGACCACGCGCTGACGAACTCGTTCGGGTTCGGCGGCCAGAACGTCAGCCTGCTGCTGCGCCGGGTGGCGTCACCCGCCCGGCGGGTCACCGGTCCGGCCACGCCGGCCGCGGCGAGCTGATCGGACTCCATCCCGGGCGGACGCCCGGGTCGCAGTCACGGGGGGAACAGGGGGAAAGGCTACCTATGGACATCAATGGCATAGATCACATCGAACTGTACGTGGGGGACGCCCGCCAGGCCGCCTTCTACTTCGACACCGCCGTCGGTTTCCGGCTGCGGGGCCAGGGCGGCCCGGAGACCGGGCTGGCCGGGCAGCGCTCGCTGCTGCTCGAACAGGCCGACATCCGGATGGTGCTCACCACCGGGCTGACCGCCGAGCACCCGGCGTCGACGTACGTGCACCGGCACGGCGACGGCATCGCCGTGGTGGCCCTGGAGGTCGACGACGCCGCCGGGGCGTACGCGGAGCTGGTGGCCCGGGGCGCGACCGGGGTGCGCCCGCCGCGCACCTTCACGGGCGCGGACGCCGAAGTGGTGACCGCCGAGGTCGGCGGCTTCGGCGACGTGCTGCACCGCCTGGTCGAGCGGCGCGGCGACCGGACGGAGTTCCTGCCCGGGGCGATCGAGGCGGTGCCGGGCGGCGGCGACGCCCCGCTGCTCGCCGAGATCGACCACCTGGCGGTCTGCGTGCCGCCCGGCCAGCTCGACGAGACGATCGGGCACTACGAGAAGGTCTTCGGCTTCGCGCAGATCTTCGAGGAGCACATCGAGGTCGCCGGGCAGGCGATGAACTCGAAGGTGGTGCAGAGCCCGTCCGGGCGGGTCACCCTCGTGCTGCTGGAGCCGGACACCGGCCGGCGGCCCGGGCAGATCGAGGACTTCCTGCGCTGGCACGCCGGCGCCGGGGTGCAGCACCTCGGGCTGCGCACCGACGACATCGTCACCGCGGTGGGCGCCCTCGCCGGCCGGGGGGTGCGCTTCGCCGGCACCCCGGGCGCCTACTACGACGACCTGGAACAGCGGGTCGGCAAGGTGGACGCGCCGCTGGACCGGCTGCGCGACCTGAGCATCCTGGTCGACTCCGACCACGACGGCCAGCTGCTCCAGATCTTCACCGAGTCGATGCACGTGCGCCGCACCCTCTTCCTCGAACTCATCGAGCGGCGCGGGGCGCGCACCTTCGGCAGCGGCAACATCAAGGCGCTCTACGAGGCCAAGGAACGCGAACTGGCCGCGGCGGGGGCGACCCCCGCCGTCGCGGCCGGGACGGTAGGAGGAGTTCGGGCATGACCACCACACATCCGGCACTGACCGCCGAGGAGGAGGCGCTGCTGCCGTCCGACGAGGACGTGCGGCACTACGCCGAGCACGGCTGGTACCTGACCAAGAAGCTGCTCACCGACGACGAGGTGGACACCCTCGTCGCGGCGGCCGACCGCTACTACGCCGGGGAACGGGACCGGCGGCTGCCCGTCCGCCCGCCGAAGCTGGCCTACTGGGAGCCCGCCAAGGGTGACGTGCAGCGGCACAACGACTACGTGCACTACGAGCACGACGCCCTCGGCCGGATCCTGCGCAAGCCGCTGATCGGGGCGGTCGCCGCCCGGCTCGCGCAGGCCGACGAGATCCGCGTCTTCCAGTCCACGCTCATCTACAAGCCGCCGATCTCCGGCGAGCCGTCCAACATCGTGCCCTGGCACTTCGACAAGCACTACTGGGCGTCCTCCTCCTCGGAGAACATGCTCACCGCGTTCATCCCGTTCCACGACTGCGGCGAGGAGATGGGCACCATCACCGTGGTCGACGGCTCGCACCGGTGGCGGGAGATCGGCGCCGACGACACCGTGGTCCGGCACTTCGCCGACCGGGACCGTGACCAGCTCGAAACGATGCTCGCCGAGAACGCCGCCTACAACCACGCGGAGATCCGCAAGGTCCCCATGGTGATCCCGAAGGGACACATGAGCTTCCACCACTGCCGCGTCTACCACGGCAGCGGCCCGAACGTCAGCGACCGGCCCCGCCAGGCCGTCTCGCTGCACCTGCAGGACGGCGCCAACGCCTGGCGGGAGTATCCGCTCTCCGACGGCACGCTCGCCGCGTACAACCACGACGTGCTGGTCCGCCGCACCCACGACGGCCGGCCCGACTACGCGGACCCCGAATTCTGCCCGGTCATCTGGCGCGACCGCGCCCAGCAGGGAGGCTGACCATGTCACGGTACGACTGGGGGAAGACGCACCCGGGCATCGAGCGGCTGGAGCGAGCGGTGACCGAGCGCCGCGACGTGGTGGTCAACCACCCGCTCTACGCCAACCTGGACACCCACGACGCGCTGGTCACCTTCATGGAGCACCACGTCTTCGCGGTGTGGGACTTCATGTCGCTGCTGAAGTCGTTGCAGCGCCAGCTCACCTGCGTGACCGTGCCGTGGATCCCCACCGGCCCGACCGGCAGCCGCCGCCTCATCAACGACATCGTCATGGTCGAGGAGAGTGACGAGCTGGGCGACGGCTACATCAGCCACTTCGAGCTCTACGTGCGGGGCATGCGGGAGGCCGGCGCGGACACCGGCGCGGTGGACCGGCTGGTCGACCTGCTGCGCGCCGGCCGGCCGGTCACCGGGGCGCTGGCCGAGGCGGGCGTGCCCGCGCCCTCGGCCGCGTTCGCCGCCACCACCTGGCGGATCATCGAGAGCACCCCGGTGCACTGCCAGGCGGCGGCCTTCGCGTTCGGCCGCGAGGACCTCATCCCCGAGATGTTCACCCAGGTCGTCGCGGTGAACGAGCGCAGCCACCGGCTCAACACGTTCGTCGACTACCTGGAGCGGCACATCGAGGTCGACGGCGAGCAGCACACCCCCATGGCCATGCAGATGCTCGCCGACCTCTGCGGCGACGACGACACCAAGTGGCAGGAGTGCGCCGACACGGTCAACGCCGCGCTCGCCGCCCGCGCCCAGCTCTGGGACGGCATCCTGGCCGCCGTCAAGGAGGGGCGTCCGGCGTGACCGGCTCCGACCCGGTCCGGCTCTACCGGACGGTCCGGCTGATCCGCCGCTTCGAGGAGCGGGCGATCGAGCTGGTCCACGCCGGCGAGATCGTCGGCGGCATCCACCCGTACCTCGGTCAGGAGGGCATCGCCGCCGGGGTCTGCGCGGCGCTGCGCCCCGGGGACCTGGTCACCGGCACCCACCGCGGGCACGGGCACGTGCTGGCCAAGGGCGCCGACCCGGCCCGGATGCTCGCCGAGCTGTGCGGCCGGGTCACCGGGCTCAACCGGGGCCGGGGCGGGTCGATGCACGCCGCCGACTTCGGCGTCGGGGTGCTCGGCGCCAACGCCATCGTCGGGGCCGCCGGCGCGATCCTCACCGGAGCGGTGTGGGCGCGCCGGCGGCGCGGCGACGACGTGGTCGGGGCGACCTTCTTCGGCGACGGCGCGGTCAACGAGGGGATGCTCCTCGAGGCGTTCAACCTGGCCGCGCTCTGGCGGGTGCCGGTGCTCTTCGTCTGCGAGAACAACGGCTACGCCACGACCATGCCGGTCGCCGGCGCGGTCGCCGGCACCATCGCCGGCCGCGCCGCCGCCTTCGGCATGCCGGCGGCCGCCGTCGACGGCCAGGACCCCGAGCGGGTACGCGAGGTCACCGCCGCCGCCGTCGCGCGGATGCGCGCCGGCGGCGGCCCCGAGCTGGTCGAGGCCCGCACCTACCGGTTCGACGCCCACCACACCTTCGAACACCGGGTACGCCTCGACTACCGCCCGCCCGAGGAGGTGGCGGCCGGTCGGTCCCGGGACCCGGTCGACATCGCCGCCGCCCGGCTCCCGGCGGCCGACCGCGCGGCGGTCGACGCGGAGGTCGAGGCCACCCTCGACGCGGCGGTGGACTTCGCGCTGGCCAGCCCCGCGCCGGATCCCGCCACCGCCCTCGACCACCTGTACGCCAGCGGGCTCACCGCCCGGACCGGAGGTGGCTGAATGACCCGGCTCTCCTACCGCAGGGCGCTGACCCGGGCGCTCGCCGACGAGATGACCCGCGACGAGTCGGTCTTCCTGCTCGGCGAGGACATCCGGGTGGCCGCCGCCAACGTCACCACCGGCCTACTGAAGAAGTTCGGCCCGGAGCGGGTCCTCGACACGCCCCTGTCGGAGCAGGCGTTCACCAGCTTCGCCACCGGCGCCGCGCTGGCCGGGGCGCGACCGGTGATCGAGTTCCAGATCCCCTCGCTGCTCTTCCTGGTCTTCGAGCAGATCGTCAACCACGCGCACAAGTTCCCGCTGATGACCGGCGGCCAGTGCGCGGTGCCGGTCACCTACCTGGTGCCCGGCTCCGGCTCCCGGACCGGCTGGGCCGGGCAGCACTCCGACCACCCGTACAGCCTCTTCGCCCACGTCGGGGTGACCACCGTGGTGCCGGCCACCCCCGCCGACGCGTACGGGCTGCTGGTCTCGGCGATCCGCTGCGACGACCCGGTGGTGGTCTTCGCCCCCGCCGGGGCACTCGACGTGCGGGCCGATGTCGCCGACCTCGCCCCGGTGCCGTTGGGGCGGGGCGTGGTGCGCCGGCCGGGCACGGACGTCACGGTGGTCGCCGTCGGGCACCTCGTGCACGACGCCCTGGCCGTCGCCGACGAACTGGCCGGCCAGGTCTCGGTGGAGGTCTTCGACCCGCGCACCCTCCACCCGTTCGACTGGGACGGGCTGCTCGACTCGGTGTCCCGCACCGGGCGCCTCGTCGTGGTGGACGACTCCAACCGGTCCTGCGGGATCGCCGGCGAGATCATCGCCACCGTGGTCGAGCGGGTCCCGCTCGCCGCGCCGCCCCGCCGGGTCACCCGCCCGGACGGCGCGGTGCTGCCCTTCGCGCCCGCCCTGGACCGGGCCGTGCAACCCGGCCGCGACCAGCTCACCGCCGCCATCCAACTGACCTGTAAGGACGGATGAACGATGGACCCGAACTACCCCTGGCCGCCCGCCGGGCAGGCGTGGACCGACCTGCCCGAGCCGACCCGTACGGGGATGGTGGCGGCCGGCGCCGACGCCTGGGAGAAGATCTTCCACGGCCGGGCCACGTACAACAAGCAGTGGCGGCTGGCCCGGCCCCCGGTGCTCACCGCGGACGCGTTCCGCGAGCTGAACGAGGTCTGTGACCGGATCGCCCAGCTCATCCTGGAGGCCTGCCAACGCCGGGCCCGCACCGCCGGGGAACTGCGCCGGCTGCTCGACGTGCCGGCGGGGGAGACCCGGCTGCTCGACGAGGACGAGCCGCTGCACGAGGGGCTGCTCGCCGCGTACCGGCCGGACGTGCTGCTCTCCGGCGGTGTGCCCTGCATCGTGGAGTACAACATCGACAGCAGCCTCGGCGGCGGCTTCGACGCCGACACGGTGATCTACCGGTACGCCGAGCTGTACCGGGAGCACGGCCTGCTCGACGGGCTGCCGGTCCGGCCCGCGCCGTCCCTGCTGGACCAGCGGTTCGTGGCCATTCGGGACACCCTCGGCCTGCCCGACGGCGCCCGGGTGGCGCTGCTCATGGACTTCGACGCCGAGTACCCGGGCCTCGACGACCCGGAGACGTTCATCCGGGTCCTCGCCCCGCTCGCCGACCAGGCGAAGCGTTTCGGCATCGACCTGGTCATCGCCCCGGTCTCCACCGCCACCCTGGACGAGCACCGCCGGCTGGTGGTCGGCGGCGCCCCGGTGGACGCGTTGTTCCGGCTCTTCGTGCCCAACCGGGTCACCCCCAGCGCCGGTCTCGACGCGGTGGCCGGCGCCCTCGCGGCCGGCACCCTGCCGATGTTCGTGAGCACGGCGGCCTGGCTGCTCAGCAACAAGGTGAACTACGCCTGGCTCTGGGCCGACCTGGACCTGCTGTCCGAGACCGACCGGGCGCTGGTCCGCCGCTACGTCCCGCACACCGTGGCGCTCACCGCCGACCAGCTCGACCGGGCCCTGGCCGAGCAGGCCGACCTGGTCGCGAAGCCGGCCGGCGGCTCGGCCGGGCACGGGGTGCTGATCGGCCGGGAGATGAGCGCGGTGGCCTGGGAGGACGGCGTCCGGGCCGCGATCGACGCGGGCGGCAACATCCTCCAGCGCTACCACGAGGCCGACCGGGTGGCCATGGACTTCGTGCAGATCGAGACGGGGGAGACGGTCACCGCCGAGGTGCCCTACAGCCTCGCCCCGTACCTGTTCGGCCGCAACGGCTCCGGCGCCCTGGCCCGGGTCGGCTACCCCGGCTGCGAGGGCGTCCTCAACCTGGCGAGAGGCGTCCTCATGACCGGCATCCTGCTCACCGACTGACGCCCCGTTGACCAAGAGGTTCGCGTCGGTGTCCGGCCGCCGCGCGACGCGAACCTCTTGATCAGGACTGGCCGACGCCGACGGCCTGGGCGCCGTGTCGATGCGCGCGGTCGCCGGTGCGCTCGGGATGGCCGCCGCCTCGCTCTACCGGCACCTGTCGTCCCGGGACGACCTGCTGGACCTGATGGTCGACCGGTGCGTGGGCGAGCTGCGGCCGTACCCGGCGGACGACGGGAGCTGGCAGGACCGGTTCCTCCTGCTGGCCCGCCGCCAGCTGGCGCTCTACCAACGCCACCCGTGGCTGCCCGACGCGATCGCCCGGCGCACGGTGCCGGGGCCGAACACCCTCGCCCACTTCGACGCCTGCCTGCGCATGCTGCGACCGGTCAAGGCCGGGGTCGTCGCGAAGTTCGAGGCGATCGCCATGGTCACCGGGGTGGTGTCGCTCTTCGCCGGCAGCGCGGCGGCCGCCGGCACGCTCACCTTCGACCACGTCGACCTGGCGACGTACCCGCATCTGGCCGCCGCGTTCGCGGAGCCCCCGTCCGCCGCGCCCGGTGGGGACCTCTTCGAGCGCACCCTGCGCAGCCTGCTGACCGGCCTGCTCACCACCGATCCAACCTGACTCCGCTCAGCCGGCGGCGAGGCGGCTGCCGAGGACGCGCAGGGTCTCGGCGGTGGCGACAGCGTCGCTGCGGGCGCTGCCGTGCCGGCCGTCGCTGCTGTACAGCGACGGATCCGCGACGAGCGGGTGGTCGGTCAGGTGCACGTGCAGCGTGCCGAGCCGCTCCGCCAGCCGGCCGGTGTGGAATGAAAGCCGACGCATCCGCTCGCCCAGCCCCGCCCGCAGCGCATCCGGGACGGCCGGGCTGTGCGACACGTCGAACATGCCGACCGTGATGACGTCCGCCCCGGCACCCTGGAGCGCGGTGACCATCGCGGCCAGCTCGGCGTCCACCGCCTCCGGGTCGTACCCCGAGCGGAACGCGTCGTTGCCGCCGCAGACCACCAGCGCCAGGTCCGGCGCGAACTCCAGCGCCGCGGCGAGCTGCGTCGCACGCACCTCGTGCGCCCGCAGCCCGCGCCGCCCCAGGTTCAGGTACGCCAGCTCGGGCCGCACCGCGCGCAGCTCGGCGCCGATCCGGTCGGCCCACTGGAGGTCCGGGTAGCCGTCGACCGGCTCGCACATGCCCTCGGCCACACTGTCGCCCAGCACCACGAACCGCCGCCACGGGTGCCCCCGCAGCAGCTCGCCGGCCTCGCGCGGGCGCAGGCACCACGGATCCGTCGCTTCGGTCACCGTCGATCCCACCCCCGCACGCTAACCCAGCCGCACCGGATCCGTCGATCATGAGCCCGACGATCGCGGACCCGGGACAATGGCGGGGTGCAGGTGGCGGTGTGCGGGCCGGCGGAGGCCACGCCGGAGGAACTGGCGCAAGCCCGGCGGGTGGGGGAGCTGCTGGCCGAGCGGGGTATCACCGTGCTCTGCGGTGGGGGCGGCGGGGTGATGGCCGCGGTCGCCGCCGGTGTCCGCGACCGCGCCGGCCTGGTCATCGGGGTACGGCCCGACGACGGCACCGACCCCGGCCCCGTCGAGCTGTCCGCCTCGGTGGTGACCAACATGGGCCAGGCCCGCAACGCGATCCTGGTGTGGAGCGCGGACGCGGTGATCGCCGTCGGCGGCTCCTGGGGAACACTGAGCGAGGTGGCGCTGGCGCTGCGCCGCGGCGGCATCCCGGTGGTCGTGCTCGGCGGCTGGCGGATCCTCGACGCCCACGGCGTCGCGGTCCCCGGGCCGGTCCACGCGGCCACCCCCGGGGACGCCGTGCGCCTGGCCCTCGGGGACTGACGGCGGTCTTCGGCGTCGGTCAGTCGAGCAGTGCCAGCAGGTCCCCGGGCCGGGCCGCGCTCACGTCGGCGGCCTCGGTCGGGTCGTACTGGTGGCCCCAGGCGGCGGCCACCGCCACGGCGCCGCTGTCCCGGGCGGCCCGCAGGTCCAGCGGCGAGTCACCCACGTACGCGGCGCGGCCCGGTGGCACGCCCAGCCGCCGGCAGGCCAGCTCGACGCCGTCCGGCGCCGGCTTGGGGCGGGCGACCTGGTCGCCGCCGAGAACGACCCCGAAACGGCCGAGCAGGCCGACCCGGTCGAGCAGGATCTCGGCCGCGCGGTGGCTCGCGCCGGTGAACAGGCCCACCGGCACCCGGGCGGCGACCTCGGCGAGCACCTCCGCCACCCCGGGGTAGACGGTGACCCGCTCGGCGAGCGCGGCCAGGTGGGCGTGGTAGGCGGCCAGGTCCGCGTCGGTGGCCGGCCGCCCGAGCAGGTGGGTCAGCAGGTCGGCCGGCGCGCCGAGCGAGTAGCCCGCGATGACCTCGGCGTCGGTGCGCTCCGGCCCGCCGCCGGCCAGCACCGCCGCACGGTAGGCCGCCGGCACCACCTCGTGCGACTCGATCAGCGTGCCGTCCATGTCGAAGACGATCCCGGCCACCGGCCCGCTCATCCGGCCTCCGCCCGGTGGGCGGCGGCGAGCCGCTTCGGGGCCCGCGCGTACCACGCCTCGGTGACCAGCTCGGTCAGCTCCTCGACCCCGATCCGGTCGAGCCGGACCAGCACCGCCGGGTAGCCCTCGAAGTGCGGGGTGGTGAAGTAGACCCGGGGGTCGTCGGCGAGCAGCGCTTCCTTGGCGCCCAGGTCGGGCACCCGGGCGCCGAGGATCAGGCCGTCGGGCGCGGCGTCGCCCAGCGCGTCGAGGTCGGCGCGGCGCAGCGGCCGCTCCCAGACGAAGAGCTTGTCGCGCACCCGCCAGGCCGGCAGGTCGTCGTGCGAACCGCGCTCGGTGGTCTCCGGCAGGGCGAGCGCGATCCGCCGGACGTCGTCCCAGGTCGCCATGGGCCGACCCTACGCCGACCCACCGACACCGGTGGCCGCCCCGGACCCCGCGGCCCGACCCGGCAAGGCCGCGCCGGGACCGACGGTCAGGCCGGGGTGGAGGCGACCGGTTCCGCCGCCGGCCGGTCGGCCGGTGGGCGGCTCAGCAGCAGCGGCACCACGGTGAGCACCAGGCAGGCCACCGCCATCACCAGCAGCGCCGGGGTCAGCCCGAGCACCGCCACCGACCAGCCGCCGAGCAGCGCCCCGACCGGCAGGCCGAGGAAGGCCACCGAGCCGGAGATGCCGAGCACGCGGGTCTGCAACGACTCCGGCACCCGCTCGTAGAGGGCCGCGCCGAGCAGCGGGTTCACCGCCGCGATGGCGATGCCGGACACGAACGTCACGACGAGCACCACCACGAGGTCGTCGCTGAGCGCCAGCGCGAGCAGCCGGGGCGTGCCGCTGAGCGCCAGCCCCAGCCCGAACGTCGCCCCCCGGGGCAGCCGGGTTCCGGCAACGGTGAAGAGCAGGTTGCCCAGCAGCGCGCCGGCGGAGAACACCCCCAGCAGCAGGCCGAACCCGGCCGGGTCGCCGAGCACCCGGTCCACCCAGAGCGGAATCCAGACGGCGACGCTGGCGTTGGCGAACATGTTCGACGCCGAGACGACGATCAGCATGGTCAGCAGGGTGCGGTCGGTGCGCAGGTAGGCGAAGCCACCGCGCAGCGCCCGCAGGTAGCTCTCCCGGGGCGCCGGCTGGGCCGGCGCGGGCGGGCGGACCAGCACCCCGATCAGCAGTGCGCAGGCCGCGAAGGTGGCCGCGTCGATCCAGATCGCCCGGGTCACCCCCACCCAGTCGATGAGCAGCCCGCCGAGCACCGCGCCGAAGAGCGTCATGCCCCGGGCCAGCCCGTCGTAGGCGGAGGTGAGCCGGATCAGCGGCACCCCGGCCCGCTCGGCGGCCGGCTTGAACAGCACGTGCTTGACCCGGTCGCCGATCCCGCGCAGCCCACCGGCCACCGCGACCAGCACCAGCAGCGTGCCGAACCCCAGCCAGGGCGCCAGCGCCACCACCGCCATCGCCGCCGCGCTGGCCGCGTCCACGGCGACCGAGGTACGGCGCACGCCGAACCGGTCGGCCCACGGTGTCGCCAGCGCGCTGGAGAGCATGTACGGCAGGGTCTCCGCCGCCGCGACCAGGCCCATCCGGGTCGGGCTGCCGGTGGTCTCCAGCACCAGCCAGGGAATGGCCACCACCGAGATCCGGGTGCCCAGGTTGGACAGCAGGTCGGCGCCGACCAGGGTGTAGAGCTCCCGGCGCGGGGTCACGCCGGACTGCCGATGGCCGTGCCCAGCGACTCGGCGTCGGCCGGGTGGGCGGCGGCGTACCGGGCGCGCAGGGCGCGCTTGTCGACCTTGGCGGAGCGGTTCAGCGGCAGCGCGTCGAGGAACTCCACCGCACCGGGCGCCCAGGTCTCGCTCAGCTCCCCGGTGACCAGCGCGATCAGTTCGTCCCCGGTCACCGTCGCGCCCGGCGCCGGCACCACGTACGCGTGCGGCAGTTCCCCGGCGACCGGGTCGGGCACGCCGATCACCGCGGCGGCGCGGACCTCGGGATGGGCGGCGAGCACGTCCTCGATGGGCCGGGAGTAGATCGGCCAGCTGCGCTGCCGGGTGAGGATCCGGTCCTGGAGCCGGTCGACCAGGTAGAGGTAGCCGTCGGCGTCGAGGTGGCCGATGTCGCGGGTGCGCACCCAGCCGTCGACCAGCGTCTCGGCGGTCAGCTCGGGCTGGCCGTGGTAGCCGGCGAAGCTCAGCTTCGTGCGTACCCACACCTCGCCGTCCGCGCCGGCCGGCAGCACCCGGCCCTCGGCGTCGCGGATCTCCACCGCCACGTCCCCGTACGGGCGGCCGCAGGAGCGCAGCCGCTCCGGGTGCTCCGGGTCCTCGGTGAGCCCGGGCAGGGCGCAGATCACCACGGCCTCGCTGAGCCCGTACACGATGCGCAGGCACGGGCCGAAGCGGGCGATCGCCTGGCGCAGCCGGGCCGGCGCTGCGGGCCCGGCGCCCACGTTGAACATGAACATGGCGGAGAAGTCGGCGCCGTCGAGGGCCGGGTGGTCGAGCACCTCGTAGAGCATCGGCGGGGTGACGAAGGTGGAGGTCAGCTTCTCGGTGTCCACGGTCCGGATGAACGCCGCCGGGTCCCACTGCTCGCGCAGGAACAGCACCCCTCCGGTGAACAGGTTGAACAGCGTGGTGATCTGGCCGCTGGCCAGCCACATCGGCGAGTGCGACAGGTGCCGCAGCAGCGGGAAGCCGGCCGCCCGGAAGTCGGCGGCCAGGGCGAGGATCTGCCGGTAGAAGCTCTCCCGGTGGTGCACCAGCTTGGGCGTGCCGGTGGTGCCGCTGGTCTGCAGGAACGACTCCGGCGCGGGCGCCGCGGCGGGCAGGTCGGCCGGCTCGCCACCGGCGGCGGTGAGGTCCGGTCCCGCGCCGCCGGGCCCGAGGCAGAGCACCGGTACGCCGGTCAGCCCGGCCGCGATCCGCGCGCCGAGCGGGTCGCGCGGGTCGTGCACGAAGGCGTCCGGGCCGGCCAGGGCGACGAACTCGTCGACCTCCCGACGGGAGGTGACCGGGGCGACCCACATGCTCCGGCAGCCGAGCAGGTGCAGCGCGAGCTGGAGCAGTGGCCCTTCCAGGGTGTTGCCGAGCATCACCAGCACCGCGGCCCCGGGGCGTACGCCGTGTCGCAGCAGCGCGCCGGCCAGGCCGCGCACCTCGGCGGCGACCTCGGGGTAGGTGAGCCGGCGGCCCCCGCCGACGAGCGCCTCCCGGTCGCCGAACCCGGCGAACAGGTCCAGCGCCTCATGCACGTAGTTCGGCCGGTCGGTCATCGGGCAGCCCCCATCGTGGTCCGGGGACGGTCGACGGTGGCACCGGCGTACGGTGCCACGACTACCGTCGGAAGCGGCGTCCGGGCAGGTCGGAGCCGGGACGCGACGGCAGGTGCCAGGGTCGGCGACCGCACCGCCGCCAGTGCCGAGCCTAGGCAGTCTGGGTCGCTGGAGGACAGCGCCCGAACGGCGTTCGGTGGCACCCCGAAGACATTTGATCATGTCGATCAGGTTGATTGACGCTCGTCACCGCCGACGGCTAGTTTCCGGTCCATCGCCCGGCGGCGGCGCCGATCGCGCCGCGCCCGGGGCTGCCAACGATGGAGGATCAATGCCGACCCCGAAGAGATGGCACGTCATAGCTTCCGCCGCAACACTGCTGATCGCCGGCACTCCCGCGGTCACCGCGAGCGCCGGCCCCACCGACACCGACAGCGCCCGGCACGGGCGCGCGGAGTGGGCCGGGACCTGGGCCGCCGCGGTGACCCGCGGGAACACCGTCGGCCTGACCAACACCGGCCTGAACAACCAGAGTATCCGGATGCCGGTGCAGACCACGGTCGGCGGCGACCGGCTGCGGGTCCGGCTCACCAACCTCTACGGCGAGCAGGCCGTCAAGGTCGGTCACGCCACCGTCGCCCGGCCGAACACCGCCACGGCCGACGACCTGTCCGACATCGACCCGGCCAGCGTCCGGGAGCTGACCTTCCAGGGCGCCTCCTCGGCCACCATCAACAAGGGCGCCGAGCTGCTCAGCGATCCGCTCTCCTACCCGGTGGCGGAGCAGGAGGACCTGGTGGTCACCCTGTACTTCCCGGTGCTCACCGGCCCGGTCACGTTCCACGGCCAGTCGCGGGTCACCAACTTCATCGGCGCCACCGACCTGACCACCGCGGCCGGCGGCGCCGGCTTCACCATCAAGCCCAACTGCTGCTGGATGTTCCTCTCCGGCATCGACGTGGAACGCCGGCTCAGCCCCGGCTCGGTGGTCGTGCTCGGCGACTCGATCGGCGACGGCAACGGCAGCACGGTCAACGCCGACCGGCGCTGGCCGGACCTGCTGGCCGAGCGGCTCATCGACGCCCGCCCCGAGGTGCGTACCCCGGGCGTGCTCAACCTGAGCCTCTCCGGCAACCGGCTCAACCACGAGGGCACCGAGCCCGGCGCGGGCGGCTTCCCCGGCTACTACGAGCTGGGCCCGAACGCCCTGGCCCGGCTCAACGAGGACGTCTTCCCGCAGACCGGGGTGCGGACCGTCATCACCCACCTGGGCATCAACGACATCTGGATGAACGGCGACAGCGCGGAGGCCATCATCGCCTCGCTGCGCCAGCTCAACCAGCAGGCCCAGGAGCGCGGCCTGACCAGCCTGGTCGGCACCATCACGCCGTACGAGGGCAACGGCGGTCCGGGGGTGTGGACCGAGGAGAAGGAGGCCACCCGGCAGGCGGTCAACACCTGGCTGCGCGGCACCGGCGGCGCGGAGTTCGACGGGGTGATCGACTTCGACGCCGTGCTGCGCGACCCGGCGCACCCGAGCCGGCTGCTGCCGGCGTACGACGCCGGGGACCACATCCATCCGAACGACGCCGGCGCGCAGGCGATGGCCGACGCCGTGCCCTTGCGACTGCTCGGTCTGTGACACCGGTGGGGGCGGCGTCGGCACCACGCCGCCCCCACCGTCTTTCCTGGGGAGGAACTGTGGACGTCGACGAGATCCTGACCGGCCTGTACAGCGAGCAGGGCCGGCAGAACCCGTACCCGTGGTACGCGGCCCTGCACGAGCACGGGCCGATCAACGCGGTCCCGAAGCGGACCGAACACAGCACGATCACCGCCGTGGCCGGCGGCTACGACGTGGTCGACCAGGTGCTGCGGGACCCGGGCTGGTACAAGGGCGCCCCGCCCGACTGGCAGGACCAGGAGATCCTGCGCACCTTCCTGACCTCGATGATGTTCATCAACCCGCCGGACCACACCCGGATGCGGGCGGTCTTCGCCAAGACCTTCACCCCGCGCCGGCTGGGCGCGCTGGAGCCGGTGATCGTCCGGATCGTCGAGGACCGGCTGGACCGGATGGCCGAGGTCGGCGCCGACGGCACCGAGGTGGACTTCGTGGCCGACTTCGCGTACCCGGTCCCGGCGCTGGTGATGGCCGAGTTCATCGGCCTGCCCGAGGCGGACCTGGCCTGGTACCGGCAGCGGGTCGACTGGATCGACGAGTACATGGACGTGGCCGGCAAGACGCCGGAGCGGCTGGCCCGGGCCAACCAGGCCGCCGACGAGCTGCGCGGCTACTACCGCGAGCTGCTCGCCCACCGGCGGCGGCAGCCCGGTGAGGACCTGATCAGCGGGCTGGTCGAGGTGCTGGACGCGGGCGGCGTAGACCTCACCGAGGAGGAGTTGATCAGCAACCTCATCGTGCTGTTCAACGCCAGCTTCGTCACCACCGTCTACATGTTCAGCAACGGCCTCCCGCTGCTGCTGGCCCACCCGGACGTGGTCGCCGCGCTGCCCGGCGACGACGCGCTGGCCCGGGGCTGCGTGGACGAGGTCCTGCGGATGGAGAGTCCGGTGCACTTCCTGGCCCGTGCCGCCCCGCACGACACCGAGGTGGGCGGCGTGCCGGTCGGGCGGGACGAGAACATGCTGCTGCTGATCGCGGCGGCCAACCGCGACCCGGCCCGCTTCCCCGACCCCGACCGATTCGACCCGCACCGCGCGGGCCCGCCGTCGCTCGCCTTCGGCGTCGGGCTGCACTTCTGCCTCGGCTCGGCGGTGTCCAGGCTGGAGGGCCGGCTCGCCCTGCCCCGGCTCTTCGCCCGCTTCCCCGAGCTGGCGGTCACCCAGCCCTACTCGTACAGCGGCAGCCTCTTCCTGCGCGGCATCGACAAGCTCTTCGTGACCACCCGGGAGGTCCGATGACGCTCGATCCGCAGGTGGTCGCGTGGCGGGCCGCGCGCGCGGCCGCCGGCACGGCGCCGCTCTACGCCCAGACCCTGGCCGAGGCCCGCGCCGCCGACCTCGCCGCGATCCGCGCCGGCACCGGCGCGGTCGAGCCGGTCGAAGAGGTACGCGACACGCAGGTCCCCGGCCCGGACGGGCCGCTGCCGGTGCGCGTCCACCGGCCGGCCGGGGACGGCCCGCTGCCCACCCTCGTCTACTTCTTCGGCGGCGGCTGGACGCTGGGCAGCGTGGACACCGCCGACGGCATCTGCCGCCGGCTGGTCAACCTCGCCGGCTGCCAGACGGTGACCGTCGGCTACCGGCTGGCCCCCGAGCACCGCTTCCCGGCCGCCGTGGACGACTGCCACGCGGCGCTGCGCTGGCTGGCCGGGCACGCCGACGAGTTCCGCATCGACCCGGACCGGCTGGCCGTCGGCGGGGACAGCGCCGGCGGCAACCTGGCCGCCGCCGTCACCCTGCTGGCCCGCGCGGACGGCGCCCCCCGGCTCGCCGCCCAGCTGCTGGTCTACCCGAACACCGACCAGCGGCCCGGCCGCGGGCCCACCGGCGCGGAGGACCCGCTGCTGTTCAACCGGCACTCGGTCGAGTGGTACCGCCGGCACTACCTGGCCGACCCCGGCGACGCGGCCCACCCGCTCGCCTCGCCGCTGCTCGCCGAGGACCTCGCCGGCCTGCCCCCGGCACTGGTCATCACCGCCGAGCACGACCCGCTGCGCGACGAGGGGGAGCGGTACGCCGAGCGGCTGGCCGAGGCCGGCGTGCCCACCGAGGCCACCCGGTACGACGGCATGGTCCACGGCTTCTTCGCCATGCCGGGGCTGTTCGACGCCGGGCGGCGAGCCCAGGAGCAGGCGGCGGCCTTCCTGCGGGAGCGGTTCGGGCTCACCCCGGCCGGCACGGCAGCGGGCACGGTGGCGGGCGGGCCGGACCGTGGCTGACCTCCGGACGACGGCCACGGCGGCGACGGCACCTCACCCGGCGGACGCCACGACGACCACTGCGCCGCCGGACGGGCTCGCCGGCGAACCCGGGTTCGCGCCGCCGGCGAGCCTGGCCGACTTCGCCGGGCTGGCCCGGGCCGCGCTTCCCGCCGAGGTGTGGGACTTCGTGGCGGGCGGCAGCGGCACCGAGACCACCCTCGCCGCGAACCGCGCGGCGCTGGACCGTGTGGCGGTGCTGCCCCGGATGCTGGCCGGCGTGGACGCCCCGGCCACCGAGGCGCCCCTGCCCGGCGGCCGGTACGCCCTGCCGGTGGCGGTCGCGCCGATGGCGTACCAGAAACTGCTGCACCCCGACGGCGAGGTGGGGCTCGCCGCGGCGGCCCGCGCGGCCGGCGTGCCCTACGTGGCGAGCACGCTGGCCAGCACGCCGATCGAGGAGGTCGCCGCGGTCGGCGGCACCGTCTGGTTCCAGCTCTACTGGCTGCGCGACCGGGGCATGGTGGCCGACCTGCTGGACCGGGCGCTCAGCGCGGGCTGCGCGGCGCTGATGGTCACCGTCGACGTGCCGGTGCTCGGCCGCCGGCTGCGCGACGTGCGCAACGGCTTCGCCCTGCCGCCGCACGTCACCGCCGCGAACCTGCCCGGTGGCCGGAACGACCTGGCCCACCAGGGCACGCCCGGGGTCTCCGCGGTGGCCGCGCACACCGGCGCGGTCTTCGCCCCCGCGCTGAGCTGGGCCGACCTGGCCTGGCTGCGCGAGCGTACCCCGGTGCCGTTGCTGGTGAAGGGCATCCTGGACCCGCGCGACGCGGTGCGCGCGGCGGAGCTCGGGGTGGACGCCGTGGTGGTCTCCAACCACGGCGGCCGGCAGCTCGACGGCGCACCGGGCAGCGCGGCCGTGCTGCCCGAGGTGGTCGCCGCGGTGGGGGAGCGCTGCGCGGTGCTGCTGGACAGCGGCGTGCGCGGCGGCACCGACGTGCTGCGCGCCCTCGCCCTCGGCGCGGCC
>NZ_MUYZ01000095.1:0-20992 GCF_003013775.1 Micromonospora sp. MH33 | reverse complement strand
GCCGGACGGGGTCGGCGGGCCGGACGGGGCCGGCGGGGCGGACGGGGCCGGCGGGGTGGACGGGGCCGGCGGGGTGGGCGACACCGGTGGCGCGGGCGGGGTCAAGGTGGGGTCGGAGCGGAGGATCCGCCGGTGCAGGTCCTGGAGGGCCTCGCCGGGCTCGATGCCGTACTCCTCGCGGAGCAGGTCGGCGAAGTCCCGGTAGGCGGCCAGCGCCTCGGCCTGGCGGCCGCCACGGTGCAGCGCCAGCATGAGCTGGTGGCGCAGCCGCTCGCGGACCGGGAACTCGGCCACCAGCTCGACCAGCCGGCCGACCAGCTCGCCGTGCCGGCCGCTGGCCAGCTCCAGCTCGGTACGCGTCTCCAGGGCGACGGCCCGCAGCTCCACCAGCCGGTGCCGGGCGGCGTCGAAGTACGCGCCGGTGAACCCGGTGAACGGCTCCCCCTGCCACCGCTCCAGGGCGGCGGTCACCTCGGCCAGCGCGTCCTCGGTACGCCCGGCCGCCTGCCACTGCCGGGCCCGCCGCACCCCCCGCTCGAAGCGGACCGCGTCCACCGCCTCCGGCGGGATCCGCAGCAGGTACCCGGCGTCGGTGAGGGTCAGCACCTGCGCCGGCGTACGCGGCGACCGGCCGGGTTCGAGCACCCGGCGCAGCCCGGCCACGTACTTCTGCACCACGTTCGGGCCGTTCGCCGGGGGCTCCTCGGGCCACACCGCGTCGACGATCTGCCCGGTCGGTACGGGACGGCCCGCGGCGAGCAGCAGCACGGCCAGCACGGCCCGCTGCTTGCCGGGGCCGAGGTCGAGCGGGCGGTCCGCGTACCAGGCCCGTTGCGGGCCGAGGATCTCGAAGCGCAACGCCTCTGACATGCGAGTTTCCGCTCCTGTACCCCCCGGCCGCCCGCCGCGGCGGCCCACGGCAGTCGGACGGCAGCATAACGGCAGCGGGACGGCCGTGGCGGCCTGCCAGAATCCCGGTGCAACAGCCAACTGGGAAAGTGAGTCCAACGAAGATGACGCAGCGTACCGGCACCGCCGCGACGTTCCGGCGGGTCGCGGCCCTCGCGACCGCCGTGCTGGCCGCCACCGCCCTGTCCGCGGGATGCGGCACCGGCGACGGCGCCTCCGAGGGCACCGGATCCACCCCTGGCGCCTCGGCGCCGGCCGACCCGAAGGCCACGCTCCTGGCCGCCGTGCCGGACGAGAAGGACCCGGCGTTCCGCTTCTCCACCCTGGACGGCGCCGACAAGTTCACGGGGGTGGTGGACCCGGCGGCGCACGCCATGGAACTGGGCATGTCGCAGAAGAACGACGACCCGGAGTTCACCATGAACATGACGTTCCGGGTGATCGAAAAGGACCTCTGGATGCGGGTCAAGCTGACGGGCATGCCGGGCCTGCACGACATGCTGAAGCTGCCGAAGCGCTGGATGGCGCTGGACCGCACCAGGCTGACCGACGGGTCGGAGGCGCCGGTCTACCAGGGGGCCGACCCGGCCAACACCGCCGCGATCATCCGGACCTCGGACACGGTCGAGGACAAGGGCAACGGGACCTACACCGGCTTCGCCGACCTGACCGACAACGCCGACGTGCAGAGCGCGTTCGACGCGGTCGACGTGGCGGCGCTGGGCGAGGCGGCGAAGAAGGTGCCGTTCACCGCGGTCGTCGGCGCGGACGGGAATCTCACCTCGCTCACGCTGGAGGTCCCGGCCGCCGGCAAGCAGAAGGCCATGAAGCTGGTCACCCGGTACTACGACTTCGGCAAGGCGCCGAAGCTCACCGTGCCCACCGGCGACGAGGTGCAGAAGGCGCCCGCGTCGGCGTACGAGCTGCTGAACGGCTGATCAGCGACGAGAGGAGGGCGGCGGCCGCACGGGGGGCCGCCGCCCTTCCGCGTCTCAGCGGCCGAGGACGGAGCCGCCGTTGACGCCGAGCACCTGGCCGGTGACGTGGCCGGCGGACGGGCCGACCAGGTAGCGGACGGCAGCCGCGATGTCGTCCGGCACCCCGGCCCGGCCGACCAGGGTGGCGGCCACCCGCTTGGCGTGCCCCTCCGGGGTCATCCGGCCGCCGAAGAACTCGGTCTCGGCCACGTACCCGGGGCTGACCACGACGTGTCGTGACAATAACTTCATGATCAACAGGGGTCAGCGGCGACGGAGGGCGGCCAGGAGGGGGTGCAGGCGGGTGCGGAGGCTGGCCAGGCCGCCGGGGAAGAAGTACACCGCCAGGATGAACACCGTGCCCAGGACGAACAGGGGCTGGGACAGGGGGTAGCTGAGGACCGCCGGGAGGTTGTTGACCGCGTCGCTGGTGCCGAAGGCGGTGAGGCGGTGGTCCAGGTACATGTAGAGGATGCCGCCGAGCACCGGGCCCCAGCGGGTGCCGGGGCCACCGAGCACCACCATGACCAGCAGCGACAGGGTCAGCTCGCTCGACGTCACGTGCGGGCTGGCGCCGCCGACGATCAGGCAGTAGACCACCCCGCCGGCCGTGGCCAGGCCGCCGGCCAGGGTGAATGCGACCAGCTTGAACCGGTACGGGTCGAGCCCCAGCACCCCGATCCGCCGCTCGTCGTCACGCAGCCCGGCCAGCACCCGCCCGGTCGGCGAGCCGCTCACCCGGTGCACCACGAGGACCACCAGGGCCAGGTACGCCAGTGCCAGCCAGTAGAGGTTCACCGTGTTGGTGACCCCGACCAGCGCGGCCGGCAGCCCGGAGACGTCCAGCGGCAGCCCTTCCTCGCCGCCGGTGAGCCCGCCGAAGTCCCGGGCCACCAGGATCGCCCCGACCTGGGCGAAGGCGAGCGTCACCATGGCGAACGCGATGCCGACCGTGCGCAGCGCCACCGCGCCGAGCAGCGCGGCGAGGATCGTCCCGCCGGTGACCGTCAGCAGGGCGGCCTGCCAGAGCGGCAGCCCGGCCCGGGTGACCAGCACGTCGGTGCCGTACACGCCGGCGGCGAAGTAGAGGGCGTGCCCGAAGGAGAGCATCCCGGTCCGCCCGAAGAGCAGGTCGTAGCCGGCCGCCAGGCCGCCGAAGACCAGGCAGATGGCGAGCAGTTGCAGGGTGCCGGGCGAGTTCAGCGGCCCCTCGAAGATGCCCGGCAGGTTGACCGTGGAGTACGGCACGATCGCGGCCACCACCAGGGCCACCAGCGGCGCGTACGGGCGCAGGCCGTGCCAGCGGGCGTGGCCGGGGGTCAGCTCGTCGGGCACCGCCGCGGGTGGCGCCGCCACCTCCGGACTCTTGACCTCGGTCATGCGTGAGCCACCTTTCCGGCCAGGCCCTGCGGACGCAGCAGCAGCACCACGGCGAGCAGGCCGACCACGCAGAGGTCACCCAGCCCGGACGTGCCGTAGTAGTTGACGAACTGTTGCAGCAGCCCCACCGCGACCGCCGCGTACGCGGACCCGACCACCGAGCCCATGCCGCCGATCACCACCACGATGAACGCGAAGATCAGCAGCGAGCCGCCCTGTCCGGGCGAGACGGTGCCGAAGTAGACCGAGCCGAGCGCGCCGGCCAGCGCGGCGGCCGCCCCGCCGATCGCGAAGACCAGGGTGAACGCCTTGCGCACGTCGATGCCGAGCGCGGTCACCATCTCCCGGTTCTCCACGCCGGCCCGGATGATCAGGCCGTACCGGGTGAACCGGAGGAAGGCGAGCAGCGCGCCGAGCACCACCGCGGCGGCGACGATCAGCAGCAGCCCGGCGTTCGGCACCTGGGCGCCGAGCACCGAGGTCACGTCCCGGGTCCAGCCGGGGCGCGGGAACGGCCGCGCGTCGGCGCCCCAGGTGGCCTGGAGCAGCGCCACCCCGGCCAGCGACAGGCCGACGGTGACCAGCACCTGCTCGATGGTGCGGGAGTAGAGCGGCCGGATCAGCACCAGCTCGACCAGCACCGCGACCACCGCCCCGGCGAGCACGCCAAAGGCGACCGCCACCAGGAACCCGAGGCCGTCCGGGCCCGCCCCGGGCAGGTTGCCCGCCGCCCACCAGGTCGCGTACGCCCCGACGCCGAGGAAGAGGCCGTGTGCGAAGTTGAGCACGTCGGCCAGGCCGAAGACCAGGGAGAGGCCGGAGGCGACCAGGAAGTAGAGCGCGGCCAGACCGAGCCCGGTCAGGGCCAACAGGATCACCGTGCTCACGCGTGGACCTCCCCGGAACCGACGCCCAGCAGCGACTTGGTCAGCGCGGTCTCCCGCAGCAGGTCGTGCGCGTCGCCGGTCCAGGCGACCCGGCCGGCGGAGAGCACGACGGCATCCTTCGCCAGCCGCCGCACCACGGCCAGGTTCTGCTCGACCAGCAGCACCGGCACGGTTTCCGCGACCCGTTCCAGCACCTCGGCCACCTCGGTCACCACCTTCGGCGCCAACCCCTTGGTCGGCTCGTCGACCAGCAGCAGCCGGTTGTCGTTGAGCAGCACCCGGCCGATCGCGAGCATCTGCTGCTGCCCGCCGGAGAGCGAGCCGGCCCGTTGCCGTCCGCGCCGGTCCAGCTCCGGGAAGAGGGCATAGACCTTGTCGTACGCCGGGGCGGTGCCCCGCCGCTCGGCCAGCCGCAGGTTCTCCGTGACGGTGAGCCCGGCGAAGACGCAGCGGTCCTCCGGCACGTAGCCGAGGCCGTCGCGGACCAGACGGTGGGTGGGGCGGGCCAGCAGGCTGCGCGCGCCCATCCGGACCGTGCCCCGGACCTCGCCGTTGCGCGGGGTGAGTCCGACGATCGCGCGCAGCGTGGTGGTCTTGCCGACGCCGTTGCGGCCGAGCAGCACGGTCACCCCGGTCGGCGCGACCTCGAACGACACCCTTTGGAGGATGTGCAGCCCGGCGATCCGCACGGACAGGTTCTCGACGCTGAGGACAGGTTCGGTCACTGCGCTGCCTCCGTTCGCGACTGCGGGGCTCGCAGGCCCGGCTCACTCCTCGCGCTCACAGCGACTCCCCCAGGTACGCCTCCTGCACGGTGGCGTTGGCCATCACCGTGTCCGGGGTGTCGCAGGCGAGCAGCGCGCCGTGGTGCATCACGGCGATCCGGTCGGCCAGCTCCAGGATCACGTCCATGTGGTGCTCCACCATGAGCACCGACCGGCCGCTGTCCCCGGTCAGCGACCTGATCACGCCGACCAGCTCGGGCACGTCCTCGGCGCTCACCCCGGCCATCGGCTCGTCCAGCAGCATCACCCGGGGCTCCGCGGCGAGCAGCAGGGCGATCTCCAGCTTGCGCTTCTCGCCGTGGGCCAGGGTGCCGGCCAGCGCCGTACCCCGGTGGTGCAGGCCGACCCGGTCGAGCGCCGCGTCGGCGGCGGCGGCCACCTCCCGGTCGGCCGCCGCCCGCCGCCACAGCTTCATCGAGCCACCCCGGTGCGCCTGTACGGCGAGCCGGACGTTCTCCCGCACCGTCAGCGAACCGAAGACCGAGGACGCCTGGAAGGTGCGCCCCAGGCCGAGCCGGGCCCGCCGGTGCGGAGGGAGTTCGGTGACGTCCGCCCCGTCCAGCAGGATCCGTCCCTCGGTGGGCCGGCGCAGGCCGGTGATCAGGTTGAACAGGGAGGTCTTGCCGGCGCCGTTCGGCCCGATCACGCCGAGGAACTCCCCGGGCGCGAGGTCGAGGTAGACGGAGTCGACGATGGCGACCTCACCGATCCGCCAGGTCAGACCGCGGGTGGCGAGCACTGGTCAGCCCTTCATCTGCGCGACCGGCGGCGCGCTCTCGTCACCGGTCAGAGTCTTCTGCGCCGCCGCCGTGAAGGCGGTGCCGCTGCCGGAGAGCTTCGCCTGGTACATCGGCTGGAGCAGCGCGTGGTCCTCGGCGCGGATCGTCATCTTGCCCTTGACGCCGTCGAACTGCCAGCCCTCCAACGCCTTAATCATCTTGTCCACGTCGTCGCCGCCCTCCTGCACGGCGCGCACGACCATCTGGGCGGCGGCGAAGCCGTCCGGGTGGAACAGGTCGAGCGTGCCGCCCGGGATCTTGGCCTTGGCGGCCTTGGCGGCCTCGGTGTCGCTGGCCCCGTCGAAGTAGTGCGACAGGAAGGAGATCTTGCTGCCGGCCGCGCCGAAGGTGGGCCAGGAGGCGCGGATGTCCAGGCCGGTGACGACCGTGGTGGAGGACAGCACGCCCTGCTGGTCGAGGGTCTGCCACATGGCCGGGGCGGTGGTGCCGGCCCAGGCGACGAAGAGCAGGTCCGGCTTGGCGGCCTTGATCTGGCTGGCGAACGGGGTGAACTCGGTCGCGCTGGCCGGGGCCCGGACGCTGCTCACGGTCGCGCCGGCGCCGCCGATCACGGCCTTGACGGCGGCCTCGTTCGCGTCACCGAAGGCGCCGTCCTGGGCGAAGACGACCACCTTCTTGCCGGCGGCGTCGCCGATGAACGACTTGGCGGTCACCACGTCCTGGTACGACTGCCGGCCGGAGCGGAAGGTGTACTTGTTCGCGCCGGTCACCGCGTCGGTGGCGGCCGGGCCGGAGATGAACAGCACCTTGTTCTGCGCCGCGATCGGGGCGACCTGGAGGGCGACGCCGGACGAGGTGGAGCCAGCGATGATCTTCGTGCCCTTGCCGATCAGGTCCTTGGCCGCGGAGACCGCCTTCGCCGGGTCGCCCGCGTCGTCGACCTCGGTCAGCTCGACCTTCCGGTCACCGACCTTGCCGGTGCCCTTGGTGGCGAAGTCGAGACCGGCCTTGAAGCCCTCGATGTACTGCTTGCCGTAGCTGGCCAGCGGCCCGGACTGGGAATATACGAGGCCGACCTTGACCGGTGCGGCGTCGCCGCCGCCGGAGGCGGTGTCCTGCGGGCTGCCACAGGCCGTGGCCGCGAGCGCGGCCGCCATCACCGTGGCGGCGGAAAGGAACACCCGTCGCGTGTGCCGGATCGTCATTGCGACTCCAGGTGGGGACAGGGGGAAGTGTCAGTTGTCGGCTCACGCTAGAAGTGACGTCACGCACGGGCTATGTGGCCGAAACACACAAGTAACCGGAGTGGGGTGGCCGGCCGTTACAACCGCGCCCGACCGGTGGATCGCCGCCCCGCGTCCGGTGGCCGCCGGCACCACCGGGCGGGACGCCGCTGTGTCGCGCCCCGCCATCGGTCCGGGGACGCGCGGCGGCCCGGCGGAGTGTTCCGCCGGGCCGCTGCGATGGTACGGGTCAGAGCTGGAGGTGCGCCTTCCGGCGCATCCGGCTGAGCCCGATCAGGAGGCCGCCGGCCGCCAGCAGGCCGCTACCCAGGTAGGAGGTCTGGGCGACGCTGTCGCCGGTGACGGGCAGCTCGGGCTTGCCGCCCTTGCCGTCCCAGCCACCCTTGTCGTCCTTGTCGTCCTTGTCGTCCTTGTCGTCCTTGCCGTGCTTGCGGTGGTCGAACTTGCCGTCCCGGATGCAGATCGTGACGGTGACCGGGTCGGAGACGACGGTCCGGTAGCGGTACCGGCCGGTGGCCCGCGCGGTGTTCTCCACCTTGCCGTTCTTGACGTCGCGCCAGTCCACCTCGTGGGGACGGACGGCGTGGCAGTCCGTGCTGGTGCCCGGCGCGAGCGTGCTGCTGTTGCAGGCCACATAACCGGCGGTCGGGTCGTCGACAGAGACGTCAGTGATCTTCACGGTTCCGGTGTTGGCGACCCGGTAGGTGTAGAAGATCTTGTCGCCCTCGGCTGCGAAGCCGTCGTTCGCGCACCGCTCACGGCAGTCGGACTCGACCCGGGCCTTCTTGTCGACCGACAGGCTGACCTGCGGGTCTCTCGGGTATCCCGGGCCGCCCGGATCGCCGGGGTTCCCCGGGTCGCCCGGATCTCCGGGATCGCCCGGGTCGCCCGGTGTCGAACCGGAGGCGGCGCAGGTGTGGGCGAGCACGAAGTTCTCTGCCGTCCCGGAGATCACCGCCGTGGCGCCGGTGAGCGTCCAGTGGGCCGGCAGCCGGATGAAGGCCCGGCTCACGCCCTCGAAGTCGACGATCTCACTGTTCGGCGAGCCGGGGATCGCCCGCGTGACGGTGCCGCCCGTCGTGCTGAACGTCGTCGACAGCGACTGGAAGACGCCGCTGGTCTGCGGGTCGCCGGACAGGTCGAACACCCAGGTCTCCTCGTCCGGGAAGGGCCCGCCGCCCGGATAGCAGAACTGGGGGGCGTCCGCCGCCCTCGTCGGCACGTCCGCCGGGTCGATGCTGATCGTCTGGGCGGCCAGGGCCGGCGTGCCACCCAGCAGCAGGGCGCCGGTCAGCAACCCGAAGGCGGCCACCCGTGCTCCGATGCTCGCCCGCCTGCTTGGCGCAGAGGTATTTCTCATGTACATCCCCCGTGTCGTGAATCCTTGACACGGGTCGAAACGACCACTAATGGGACATGTTACGCGAAGCTGACGCAAATCCCTCGGATGGTGGACGGTCGTCGGAGTTCGCAGCGGCGAGCCCGACCACGCCCGGCCGCGCCGACGAGGCGGTGCCCGGCGAGGGCGCGAACGGCCGGCAGCCCACGTACCCCGGGAAAGGCGTGTGGGGTGACCGGCCGCAGCCGGCCACCCCACGTCACCGCGACCCCACGCGGACGCCGGTCAGAGTCCCGCGCGCGCCGCCACGGCCGTGTCCGGCTGGTCGGCGAAGGCGCCGTCCAGGCCCAGGCCGAAGAAGAGCTCGTACTCGGCGGTGATGTCGCCGCGGGCGTTCGGGTCGGCGCCGATCCGGAAGTCGACCGGCAGGAACTGGTTCTCGGCCCGGAAGGTCCAGGCATGCACCAGCAGCTTCACCCGGTGCGCGTCCCGGATCACCGAGGTCGGCGCGAGCAGCTTGCCGGCGGCGTCCCGGGGCACGATCAGGTTCTTGTTGAGGCCGACGCCGTCCGCGTAGGTCGCCACCCAGGCCAGGCCGGCGGCGGTGGCCAGGTCGGCGTAGCCGCGCGGGTCACCGGCGGCGGTGAAGTCGTAGGGGGCGCCGGCGGCGTCCATGAGCTGCACCAGCCGCACGTCGACCATCCGGTCCAGCTTGCGCAGGTTGGCCGTCTCGAAGCTCTGCACGAAGACCGGGTCGTTGCGGTGGGTCAGCTTGTTGGCCTTGAGCGTGGCGACCAGCGGCTCCTCCAGCGCCAGCCCGATCGAGGCGAAGTAGCTGGGGTGCTTGGTCTCCGGGTAGACGCCGATGGTCCGGCCCCGGGCCTTCGACTCGGCGCGGGCCAGGTCGATGACCTCCTGGAAGGTCGGCACCGGGAACCTGCCGTCGAAGGCCGTGTTGGCCACCCGCACCTGGGGCAGCCGCTCCTTGGCGCGCAGCGTCCTCAGCTCGGCCAGGGTGAAGTCCTCGGTGAACCAGCCGGTGACCTTGACCCCGTCGATGGTCTTCGTGGCCTTACGGGCGGCGAACTCCGGGTGGGCGGCCACGTCGGTGGTGCCCGAGATCTCGTTCTCGTGCCGGGCGACCAGCACGCCGTCCTTCGTCGAGACCAGGTCCGGCTCGATGAAGTCGGCGCCCTGGCGGATCGCCAGCCGGTAGGCCTCCAGGGTGTGCTCCGGACGGTAGCCGCTGGCGCCGCGGTGGCCGATCACGATGGGCCACTGGACCGCGCGGGACCGCTCGGCGCGGGGCTCCGGGTCGGCCTGGGCGGCCACCGCGGGGGCCACCACGGCCGCCGCGAGCAGCGCGCCGGCCACGCCGAGGGCGGAAAGGGTACGTCGCAACGCCGTCTCCTGTCGTCGAGGGGTACGCACAGCAGACCGGTTCCGGTTGGCCGGCAGTTGGTCGGTTCCTGGCCTGCCGGTGAATCTCCGGGCGGAAGATGACCTGGTGCGCCGCCTGCTCCGGAACCCCGTACGGCTGGTGCCGTTCGGGTTCCTGGCGGTGATCCTGCTCGGCACCGTCCTGCTGATGCTGCCCTGGGCGACCAGCGAGAGCCGCTACACCCCGTTCGTCACCGCGTTGTTCACCTCGACCTCGGCGGTCTCGGTCACCGGCCTCGCCGTCAACGACACGCCGAACTACTGGAACGACTTCGGACTGGCCATGATCACCGTGCTGACCCAGCTCGGCGGCCTGGGCATCCTGACCGTCGCGGCGCTGGTGATCCTGGTGGTCTCCCGGCAGCTCGGCCTGCGCAACCGGCTGCTGGTGCAGGCCGAGACCGCCGAGTTCGGTCTCGGCGACGTCCGCTGGCTGCTGGTCCGGATCGTCGCGACGGTCTTCGCCACCGAGGCGGTGATGACCGCGGTCATCACCGGCCGGCTCTGGCTGGTCTACGACTATCCACCGGGGCGGGCGCTCTGGTTCGCCACCTTCCACGCGGTCCAGGCGTTCAACAACGGCGGCTTCACCCTCTACTCGGACGGCCTGGTCGCCTTCTCCCGCGACGCCTGGGTCGGGCTGCCGCTGGGCCTCGGCGCGATCATCGGCGGGCTCGGCTTCCCGGCGCTGTTCGAGGCCGTCCGAGAGTGGCGCAGGCCGCACCGCTGGGCGGTCGCCACCAAGCTGACCATCTGGGGCACGGTCGCGCTGATCGGGCTGGGCTTCGGATTCCTGCTACTCGCCGAGTGGACCAACCCGGCCACCATCGGCACCTACGACGTGGGCGGCAAGGTGCTGGCGTCGTTCACCCAGATCGCGTTGAGCCGCACCGGCGGCTTCGACGTGATCAACATCGACAAGCTCAGCGAGGAGAGCTATCCGCTGCTCATCGTGCTGATGTTCATCGGCGGCGGCAGCGCCAGCACCGCGGGCGGCATCAAGGTCTCCACCTTCTTCCTGCTCGCCTTCGTGATCTGGGCCGAGCTGCGCGGCGAGCCGGACGTGAACGTGGGTGGCCGGCGGGTGGCCACGGCCAGCCAGCGTCAGGCGCTCACCGTGGCGCTGCTCAGCGTGGCGCTCGTCGTCGTCGGCACAATCCTGCTGATCGTGTTCACCGAGCACGTGCGCAACTTCGCCGCGCTGTTCGAGGTGACCTCCGCGTTCAGCACCACGGGCCTCTCGACCGGCCTCGCCCCGGAACTGTCGAGACCCGGCCAGTACGTGCTCACCGTGCTGATGTTCATCGGTCGGGTCGGGCCGCTCACCCTCGGGTCCGCGATCGCGTTGAACACCCGGCGACACCTGTACCGCTACCCGGAGGAGCAACCCATTGTCGGCTAGGAGGACGGACGACAACAGCGTCGTGGTGATCGGTCTGGGCCGGTTCGGCTCCCGGCTCGCCGGCTCACTGCTGCAACTCGACCAGGACGTGCTCGCCATCGACCACGAGCAGGGTCGGGTGCAGCGCTGGGCGTCCCGGCTGGACCGGGTGGTGCAGGCGGACACCACCGAGGAGAACGTGCTGCGCCAGACGGGCGTCGCGGACTTCCGGCGGGTGGTGGTGGCCATCGGCAAGTCGGTCGAGGCGAGTGTGCTCACCGTGCTGGCCCTGACCGAGTTGGGCATCCCGCAGATCTGGGCGCGCGCCACCTCCGAGAAGCACGCGAAGATCCTCAGGTCGGTGGGCGCCCACCACGTCATCTTCCCGGAGGCGGAGACCGGCGAACGGGTGGCGCACCTGATCGTCAGCCGGCTGCTCGACTTCATCGAGTTCGACGGCGACTTCGCCATCGCCAAGGTCCGGGTGCCCGCGTCGCTGGTCGGCCGGTCGCTGCGCGAGCTCACCCCGACCGACCGGTACGGGGTGATGGTCATCGGCGCGAAGCCCCCCGGCGAGCCGTTCCACTACACCGGCCCGGACACCGTCCTCCAGCCGGACAGCGTGCTCATCGTGGAAGGCACGATCGGCCAGGTGCAGCAGTTCGCCGCGCTGGACTGACCGTCACTTCTTGCCCTTACCGCCGTGCCCACCCCCCTTCGGCCGGTCTACCTGCCTTTTCCCTTACCGCTCTCCTTGCCCTTGCCGGCCTTGTCGGGCTTGGCCCTGCCGGCGGTGTCGCCGCTCTTCGCGACGGTCTTGGCGGGCGCCTTGGCGGGCGCCTTCGCGGGCGGCTTGGCGGGCGGCGGTGTCGTCGGCGCCGAGCCGGCGACGCCGGACACCTGCACGCCGCAGGTGCTCTCCCCGACCTTGAACGCCACCGGCAGCGGGTTGCCCCCGGTGTAGCTGCCGGTCAGCGAGACCTTCTTCGAGGCGCCCGGGGCCAGCGCGGCGTCGGTGGCCGGCGCCTGGACCAGCACCGTGCTCCCCTGCTGGCGTACCGCCGGCTGGGCCGTGCCGACCGTCTGCTTGCCGGGGAAGGTGAAGCTCATGGTCCAGTCGCGCAGCTCGCGGGTGCCGGTGTTGGTGAGGGTCAGGTCCGCGGTGAAGTCCTTGCCGGAGTCGCGGCGCAGCACGTAGTCGACGGCACACGGGATCGGCTCGGGCAGGCCCATCCGGGCCTCGGTCGGCTCCACCCCACCGCTGGCCGGACTCTTCGAGGTCACCCCCCACAGGGTCGCGGTGACCGCGATCAGGCCGGCCGCGGCCACCCCGGCCTCCACCTTGCGCCGGGCTGTGGCCCGGCGGGTACGGGTGCGGACGGCCGAGAAGGGCAGCGCGTCGGTGGCCGTGGACCAGGGCAGGATGGTGGTGCCCGCGTTCTCCATCAGCGCCGGGTCGAACTGGCCGAGCGCCGGCGAGACCGGCACGATCGCCGCGATCCCGGCGGCCTCGGCGAGCGTACGGGCCACCTCGGCGGTGGCCGGGCGGTCCTCGGGGCGCTTCGCCAGGCAGCGCCGGACCAGCTCGGCGACCTCGTCGGGGAGGCCCACGACCGGCGGCATCGGGTCCGGCTCGTTGTACATGTGGGCACGGAGCATCTGGGTGGTGGTGCTGGCCTGCCAGGGCAGCCGGCCGGTGAGCATCCGGTAGAGCAGCAGGCCGACCGCGTAGACGTCGGTGGCCGGGGAGACCTGGCCGTTGTCCAGCCGCTCGGGAGCCAGGTAGGCGGGCGTGCCGAGCAGCGCCCCGTCCGGGCCCTTCTCGCTCTCCCCCACCAGCGCCGAGATGCCGAAGTCGACGACCTTCACCCCGGTGGGGGTGAGCATGACGTTGCCGGGGGTCACGTCCCGGTGCACCACGCCCCGGGCGTGCGCGGTGGCCAGCGCCGACGCCACCTCCGCGCCGATCGTCACCGCCTCCCGCCACGGCAGCTGCCCGCCCCGCCCGAGCCGGCTGCTCAGCGGCCCGCCGTCGACCAGCTCCATCACCACGTACGGGACGGTCAGCCCGACCTGCACGGACTCGCCGTAGTCGTACACGTTGGTGATGTTGGGGTGGCAGAGCCGCGCGGCGGCCTGCGCCTCGATCCGGATCCGATGCCGGAACGCCTTGTCGCTCGCCAACCGCGAGGCGAGCACCTTGATCGCCACCTGCCGGCCGAGCACCTCGTCGTAGCCGCGCCAGACGACCGACATGCCCCCCGCGCCGAGCTGCTCTACCAGCCGGTACCGCTCACCGAGCAGTTGCGCGCCGTTCCTGACCGCTGCACCCATGGTCGGTCCAGTTGCCCGAGGTTGGCCCTCGTACACCTGAAGGGTCGAAATCGGTCAGCGAAGTCACCCGTTCAGGCGGTCGCCAGGAGCTGGTCCACCGGGGCGAAGTCGTCGGTGAGCACCAGCGCGTCCCCCACGAACGCGGCCAGCTCGTCCCCGTCCAGCAGCCGGGCCGGCTCGGGGAGCAGCCGCAGCTGGGCCGGGATCCCGGCCAGCGGCAGCGGCGCGTCCGAGGCGAGGATGAGGAAGTTCGCGCCGGCCTGCCCGGCGATCGCGCCGGGCGGTGCGATCAGCGCGACGTTGCGGAACTCGGCCGCGACGGTGGCCAGCTCGGCCCGGATGAACCGGTCCGGCGGGTAGTCGATGACGTTCTGCACGTAGATCCCGTCCGGGCGGAGCACCCGGCGGATGTCGGCGGCCATCTCCCGGGTGGCCAGGTGCCAGGGCACCACCAGGTGACCGAACGCGTCGCCGACGATGAAGTCGCGGCTGTCGGTGGGCTCGGCGCCGAGCAGCACCCGCGCGTCCCCCACCCGGGCGCGCAACTGCGGCCCGGTGCGCACGCCCAGCTCCCGCCGGTCCAGCTCGACCAGGCCGCCGTCGATCTCGAAGACCAGGTTGTCGCTGCCCGGCCGGGTCGCGGCCAGGTAGCGCGGCATGGTGAAGCCGCCGCCGCCCAGATGCAGCGCGTCCATCCGCTGCTTCGGCGGCCGGGCCAGGTCCGCGACCAGGCCGATCCACTGCGTGTACGCGTACTTCAGGTGCGCCGGGTCGGCCAGGTCCACGTACGAGTGCTCGGCCGAGTTGAGGTAGAGCGTCCGCCCCTGGGTCCACTGCCCGTCCACCTCGACCCGGGCGCAGTGGTACGCGGTCTCCACGTCACACGGGTTCGGGGCGACCGCGGAGAGGCCGGCCCCGGTCAGGCCGAGCACCGCCAGGGCAGCCTTCGCCCGGGTCGGACCGGGCAGCCCCGTCCCCGATCCCCGGCGCAGGTACGCCCCGAGCACCAGCCCGGTCACCCCCAGCACACCGGCCAGCGCCAGCACGATGACGGTGCTGGGCAGCGCCGCCACCAGCACGAAGCCGGTGGCCAGGGTGGCGGTGATGCCGCCCAGGGTGCCGATGCCGGAGAGCCGGCCGACCACCTGCCCGGTGCGGCGCAGGTCGGCGAGCTGGAGCTTCACGACCAGCGGCGTGACCCCGGCCAGCAGCGCCGCCGGCAGCAGCACCGCCAGCGCGGTCAGCAGGAGCACCGCGCTCGCCGCCCCGCCGCGCAGCGCCTCACCGGCGTACCGGACCACCGGCAGGGTGACCGCGGTGGCGATGCCGGCCAGCACCAGGGCCGGGGCGAGCAGGGTGCGCGGATCCCGCCGGTCGGCCAGCCAGCCACCCATCCACGCCCCGTACGCGATGGCGGCCAGCGCCATGCCGATCACCGAGCTGGTCACCTGGAGGGTCACCCCGACGTACGGGCCGACCAGGCGGAGCGAGACCGTCTCCAGCACCAGCACCGCCCCGCTGGAGAGGAAGACCAGGAACGCGGCGAGCCCGTTCGGCAGGGCCCGGGGCGGGACCGGCGCGCTCGGCGCCGGTTCCGCGACGACGTCGGACGATGTGCTGCTCACCGTGGCGATGCTACGCAGCGTTCCCGGCGGAACGGGTCAATACATCGAGATGTGAACATGGTTTGTGTGGTCCGCGGCGGGACTGCCGCCCCCGCTGTACGCCCGCCAACCGGTGTTCGGCATCCAGATCTGCCGGTACCAGATGACATACATGATGCCGAGCCGGCTCGCGTTGTTCTTGGCCCAGCTGGCGAGGCTGTCCCCGTAGGACTTGTCGCCGCCGGTGGCGGAGACGTCCTCGAAGCCGCCGGCGGCGGCGGAGAAGTCGCAGGCCCGGCCCTTGGGATGCTCGCCGTCCCCGCCGCTGCGGTGGCAGGAGGCGTAGCGCTTGTAGCCAGCCGCCTGGGCCTGCTGGAGCATGTGCAGGGTGCGCGGGGTGATGCAGCCGTCGGCGGGCGTCGGGTCGTTCACCGAGCAGGACTCCGACGGCCACGAGCCGTCCGGGTTGCGCGGCGCCGGCTTGGCCGACGAGGAGCCGCCGCTGAAACCCGAGCCGGAGCCAGAGCTGACCTTGGCGAGCGCCACCTCGGCGTCCCGCTTCTTCTTGGCCAGCACGGCGAGCTGCTTCTGCTGCTCCCGGACCTCGGTGTCGATGGCCACCTTGGCCTCGGCCGCCTGGGCCTTCGCCTCGTTGAGGTCGTGCAGGCGCTTGCTGTCCCGCTGGGCCATCATGTCCAGCTCGGCCGCCCGCTGGAGGAACGCGTCCGGGTCGGAGCTGGCCAGCAGCATCGACACCGGGGTCAACCGGCCCAGCCGGTAGGACTGCCCGGCCACCTCGCCGACCTGCGCGGTCAGCTCGACCAGGCGTACCTCGAGCTGCTTGAGCTGGCCGGTCAGCGCGACCTGCCGGCGCTTGGAGTTGTCGAGCCGGTTCTTGGCCTCGATGTGGCCCTTCGCCGCCGCCTCCAGGGCCGCCCGGAGCTGCTTGCTGCCACCCTCGTTCGGGGCCGTCGGGTTCGGCGCGGCGGCGGCCGCCCCGGCGGGGGCGGGACCGGCGCCCAGCAGCAGGGCCGTCGCGGCGAGCAGGGCGAACAACGACCGGCGGACGCGCCGGCGGGTGAGCCTGGTCCTGGGCACGTGAAGGTCCTTCCGTCGACCGCCGGCCCCCCGAGTCGACCTTGCGCGGCGGCGGCTCCACCGGCGCCGGGCGGCGGCCTGCTGGCGGAGACCGCCGGTCACGATACCGGACCGTACGCTCCCCACCATGCCCCCGACCTCGGCGGACGCCGATCGTCGACGCACCGTGCCGGGGCCGTCGCGGACCGCACGCTCAGCCTCAGCCGCCCAGCAGAGCGGCCCGGACCTCGTCCCAGATCTCCTCGCTGGCCGCGACCAGCAGGCCCCGGCCCTCGTCGGCCGGGTGGTAGTCGGTGCCGTCGAAGCGGCGGGCCACCCCGCCGGCCTCCCGGACCAGCAGCGTGCCCGGGGCGTGGTCCCAGGGCAGGGTGCGCCAGAAGAGCACGAACTGCTGCGCGCCGGTGAGCACGTCCAGATATTCCCGGCCGGCGCAGTGCTGGCCGGGCAGCAGCTCGCCCAGCCGCTCGCCGCCCGCCTCCGCGCTGCGCCGGAAGTCCGGGGGCAGGAAGCGCGTCATGGCGGTGCCGCGCAGCGCGCCGGCCACCGGCTCCCGCCCGGTCGTGCGCACCGGCGTGCCGTCCAACCAGGTGCCATGGCCCACCCGGCAGGTGGCCATCGTGCCGTCCAGCGGGTCGTAGACCCAGGAGGCGGCCGGCACTCCGTCGGTCAGCAGCGCCACCATCAGGGCGAACGGACGCCGGCCGGCGGCGAAGTTGGAGGTGCCGTCCACCGGGTCGACCAGCCAGACGTCACCGGCGCTTCGCAGGTGCCGCAGCAGGGCCGGGTCCTCGGCGACCGCCTCCTCACCGACCACCACGGAATCGGGACGCAGCCGGCGCAGCCCGGCCGAGATCAGCGCCTCGGCCTTGCGGTCGGCGACGGTGACCACCTCACCGGGTGCCTTCTCGGAGATGTCGGCGTCGTCGAGGCGGCGGAACAGCGGCACCACGACGTCGGCCGCGGCCTCCCGCAGCAGCGCACCGACCTCGTCCAACAGCGGGTCAGCCACGCGGCGGCAGCTTGACCACGCTGACGAAGAACTCGTCGATCTGGCGGACCACCGAGATGAAGCGCTCGAAGTCCACCGGCTTGGTCACGTAGGCGTTGGCGTGCAGCTGGTAGCTGCGCAGGATGTCCTCGTCGGCCTGGGAGGTGGTGAGCACCACGACCGGGATCCGGCAGAGCTGCTCGTCCTCCTTGATCTCCGCCAGCACCTCCCGGCCGTCCCGACGCGGCAGGTTCAGGTCGAGCAGGACCAGGTCGGGGGTCACCGCGTCGGCGTACTGGCCCTCGCGGCGCAGGTAGGCCAGCGCCTCGACCCCGTCCGAGACGACCGTGAGGCGATTGCGGAGCTTGTGCTCGTCGAACGCCTCCTGGGTCATCAGCACGTCGCCCGGGTCGTCCTCGACGAGCAGGACCTCGATCGGGCTCTTGCCGTCCGCCGGCACGGTCATCCCACCGTCTCCTTCATGCCACCCGTTGTACCGTCCCGGGCCGCCCCCTCGGGCATCTCTTCCCGTCCCGCGCCGTCCGGCTGCCGCGCCACGCTCACCGCGGCGTCCTCGGCACCGTCCCCGGTCGCCGCCAGGTCCCCGGTCGACTCCTCCACCCCGGCCGGCTCCACCGTCCGCGCCGCCTCGACGTCCTCGGGCAGGGCCGGGAGGGTGAACCGGATCGTGGTGCCCTCCGCGGTGTCGGTGTCCACCCAGACCCGGCCGCCGTGGTACTCGGCGATCTTCTTGACGATGGCCAGCCCGATGCCGGTGCCCGGGTAGGCGTCCTTGGAGTGCAGCCGCTGGAAGATCACGAAGATCTTGTCGGCGAACTCCGGCTCGATCCCGATGCCGTTGTCCCGGCAGCTGATCTCCCACTCGTCGTCGACCAGCCGGGCGGAGACGTGCACCCTCGGCGGCACGTCCGGCCGGCGGAACTTGATCGAGTTGCTGACCAGGTTGGCCAGCAGGTTGGTCAGCAGCGGCTCCTCGCCGCGGATCACCGGCAACCGGTCCCAGGTCAGCTCGGCGTGGGCGTACTGCCGGGCCGCCTCGGTCTGCCCGGCCACGTCGCCCATCACCTTGTTGAGGTCGACCTCGGTGAAGCCGGTGGTGAGCCGGCCGATCCGGGAGAACGCGAGCAGGTCGTTGATCAACCGCTGCATCCGCTGCGCGCCGTCCACCGCGAAGGCGATGTACTGGTCGGCCCGCTCGTCGAGCTGACCCGAGTAGCGCCGCTGGAGGAGCTGGCAGAAGCTGGCCACCTTGCGCAGCGGCTCCTGGAGGTCGTGCGAGGCGACGTACGCGAACTGCTCCAGGTCGCGGTTGGAGCGGGTCAGCTCCTCGGCCTGCTTCTGGAGCTGGCTGTTGACCCACTCGATGCGCTCGCGGGCCTCGCGTACCTCGTCCAGCTCCCGGGCGATCTTCTGCCGCATGATGTCGATGTCGTCGGCGAGCATGCGGAACTCCGGCGGGCCGGACCCCTCGATGCGGTGCCGGTAGTCGCCCGAGGCGACCTCGCGCACCTGACCGACCAGGTCGGCCAGCGGCCGGATCAGGATCCGGTCCAGCGAGAGCAGCAGCACCGCGCCGGCCACCGCCACGACCAGGGCCGCGATGATCAGGAGCACCACCAGCACGTTGCTGGTCGCGTTGACCTTGTCGGCGGTCCTCTGCCGGACCTCCACGATCTCGCCCTGGAGGTCGTTCACCGCGGACCGGATGCCGTCGAACTGCTGCCGGGTCTGGTCGGTGATCAGCGCCTGGCCGGCGGACGGGCCGCTGCGTTCGGTGGTGCTGATCACCGGCTCGGCGACGCCGGACCGCCACTGCGCCGCCCGCTGCTCGACGACCCCCAGCGCGCGCAGCACGTCCGGGTAGTTGACGGCCAGCTTCCGCATCTCGGCGGAGGTGTCCCGCTCCCGGTCCAGACCAGCCTGGTAGGGCGCCAGGTCCTTGCGGTCGGCGTTCACCGCGTAGCCGCGGACGGCGGTCTCCTGGTCGAGCAGGGCGCTCATCAGCTCCTGCGCCTGGACCCGCAGCGGGCCGGTCTTGAGCAGCACCGCGTCGATGTTCTGCCGGTTCTTGGCAGCGAGGGTCGCCTCGGCCGCGGCCAGCCCGAGCAGCAGCACCAGCACCACGCCGAGCAGCGCGACGACCCGCCGCCGCAGGGTCCACCCCTGCTGGTACGCCCTCACAGCACAGTCTCCGTTCGCGACTGCGGGGCTCGCAAACCCGGCTCACTCCTCGCGCTCACCGGCCACCGCCGCGGGTGACCAGCAGCATGGCCACGTCGTCGGCGAGCGGGCCGCCGTTGAGCTGCTCGGCCCGGCCGACCAGCCAGGCGGGCAGCTCGGCCAGGGGCACCGCGCGGTTGGCGGGGTCGGCGAGCAGGTCGGTCAGTCCCGGTACGTCCAGCCGGTCGTCACCGGTGCCCACCCGACCCTCGATGAGGCCGTCGGTGTACATCAGCAGGGACCAGTCATCGGTGTCGAACTCCAGGTCGAAGGCAACGGGTCGGCGCGGCCGTACGCCCAGCAGCAGACCGCCCTTGGCCGGCACCGGGGCGACCTTACCCCCGCTGAGCAGCAGCGGCGGCGGATGACCGGCGAGTCGCACAGTGGCCCGGTCGGCGGTCAGGTCGAGCCGGGCCGTGGCCACCGTGGCGAAGATCTCCTGGAGCCGGCGCTCACTCATCAACACCTGCTCCAGCGCGGGCAGCACCTCGTCGTCCGGCACCCCGGCCAGGACCAGGGCCCGCCAGGCGACCCGCAGCTCGACGCCGAGGGCGGCCTCGTCCACCCCGTGGCCGCAGACGTCGCCGACGATCAGGTCGATCCGGTCCGGCCTGGTCTGCACCACGTCGTAGAAGTCACCGCCGATCAGCGCGGCGTGCCGGCCGGGGCGGTAGAAGGTGTGCACCGACACCTGGTCGGTGGTCATCAGCGGCTGGGGCAGCAGGCCGCGCTCCAGGCGCGCCGACTCGGCCTGGCGCAGCTCCACCTCGCGCAGCCGGCGGGCGTTCTCGTCGGCCCGCTTGCGCTCGACCGCGTAGCGCAGCGCCCGGGTCAGCAGGACCCCGTCGACCTGCCCCTTGACCAGGTAGTCCTGCGCGCCCTCGGCAACCGCGACGATGCCCAGGTGCTCGTCGGAGCGGCCGGTGAGCACGCAGACCGCCGCCCCGCTGGCCATATCCAGCACCTGCCGCAGCCCGTCCAGGCCCTGCGCGTCGGGCAGACCCAGGTCGAGCAGGACGCAGTCGACCCCCATCACCCGCTGCCGGGCCTCGCTGAGACTGGTGGCGATCAGCAGGTCGATCATCGAGTTGGTCTCGGCGAGCAGCTCGCCGACCAGGAAGGCGTCGCCCTCGTCGTCCTCGACCAGCAGGACCCGCAGCCGCTCGCCGGGCGGCACGCGGGCGTAGTGCCCGAGCCCGGCCTGCGGCACGACGGGGGCACCCGGCAGACCGGTGCCCCGGTGCGGCCGGGTCACCGCCGCGAGACGCGGGAGTTCGCTGGTGATGTCGGGGCTCCTTCCGAATGCCCTGCTGATCCTGTATCAGACAACGGTCGCACACAACACGACCGGAGTCGGCGCGGGCGGGGCGAGCGAAACCCACCCCATGGACAGCGGCACGGCCGGGGACCGATGTTACGCCGCGACCGGCCACCGGCCCGGAGCGCACCGACCGGCGGGAGTGCCGCCGCAGGCCGCGGGGGTGCAGGATGATGCCCACCCCCGAACCACCCCGAGGAGTCATCCGTGGGCGTACCCCCCACCCGCCCCGCCGACCGTGCGCCGGCCCGGCCGGGCATCCCTCCCACCCGGCCGGCCGACCGGGCGCTGTCCCGGCCGCGGCGACGGCTGCCCGCCGCGCTCGCG
>NZ_MUYZ01000094.1:0-21058 GCF_003013775.1 Micromonospora sp. MH33 | reverse complement strand
GGTGACAGCCCAACGGATGTGTCGGCTGGTACATGGGCCGCTCGGGTAGCAGCGCGGCGAACTGGACCCACAACGGCCCCGCAAGTCAGCCTCCAAGTGAAACATCTCGAAATCGGCGTCCAGCTGGATCAACACCTCCGGCGACTGCCGAAGCTCACGCAGCTGCCGCATCCGCGGACCTACCAATTCCTTGCTGAGATCACCTCATTGACCGGCGCCACTTTGACTTCTATCCTTCTGCGCCATGATTATCAACCTCCGCCGGCTGCTGGCGATGCTGGCCGCCTTCGTGGCGGTCAGCGTTGTCGGCATGCCCGCAGCGGTCGCCGCAGGTCCGCTGCCCCTCAACGACCTCGGCACCGGCACCTATCTCGGCTTCCAGGGCGGGCTGTATCCCGCCGGCCGCAACACCATGCCCGGCACCCACCACACCACCGGCATCAACCGGGCCCTGCGCGTACGCCCAATGGACACCGCCGGTAACCCGAGCGCCAACGGCAAGTACGTCCTCCTCTCCATCGGCATGTCCAACACCACCCAGGAGTTCTGCTCGGGCGAGGGCGGCGGACAGTGCGCGCCATACTCCTTCATCGGCCAAGCCGCCGCGGACCCGCAGGTCAACCATGACAAGCTGGTCATCGTCGACGGCGCCGAAGGCGGTCAGACCGCGGGCACCTGGGATTCCCCGACCGACGCCAACTACAACCGGGTCCGCGACACCAGGCTCGCGCCCCTCGGCCTCACGGAGCGACAGGTGCAGATCGCCTGGGTCAAGGTCGCCAACGCCGGCCCGTCAGTGTCCCTGCCCGCGTCCAACGCCGACGCCCACCAGCTCGTGACCCAGCAGGGCAACATCCTCCGGGCGCTGAAGAAGCGCTATCCCAACCTGCAGCAGGTCTTCTTCTCCAGCCGCATCTACGCCGGCTACGCCACCACCAACCTGAACCCCGAGCCGTACGCCTATGAGACGGGCCTCGGCGTCAAGTGGGTGATCCAGGCTCAGATCACCCAGATGTCGGGGGGCGGCACCGACCCTCGGGCAGGCAACCTCGACTACAACGGCACCGTGGCCTGGGCGGCCTGGGGTCCGTACCTCTGGGCCAACGGCCTCCAGCCCCGCTCCGACGGGCTCATTTGGGAACGGTCGGACTTCAATTCCGACGGGACGCATCCGGCCGCGTCGGGGCGGCAGAAGGTGGGGAGCATGCTGCTCCGATTCTTCAAGACCTCCCCGCACACGGCCTGCTGGTTCACCGTCAGCGGCAGCTGCGCATAGTCGCTGAGGCGAGACCGCTATAACAGGTCGGAGATCGCCGAGGCGCTTCGGCGACTCCGACACGCCCATCGGAATGCGGCGACACCGCCCTCATGTGGTGCAGGGTTTCGATAACCCAGTGCCCACGCGGCCAGTCGGCCAGGTCGGCGGGGCTGGCGTCGGTGGCGGTCAGGTTGGTGATCGCGTAGACCGTGATGGTGAACCAGCGGCCGGTGGCCAGGTTCAGCCGGCGGCGGCGGATCCGTAGGGCTTGCACGGCGTGCGGGAAGTGCAGGGCGAGGGCCCCGGTGCAGGTGTACCGCTTGCAGGCGGCGGGTGTCGTAGCGGCCGTGCCCGCGGCTGCTCGTCTCGTCCTGGATCGGGATCTTCGGCCAGGGCAGTGCCTTGAGCTGCCGATACAGGCGCGGCTGGTTGCGCTCCACGGTGAACAGGTAGCCGGCGTGCTTGATCTCGGCCAGCCAGCGGGCGTGTTCGTGCTGAGTGTGTAACGCATCGGCGGTGACGACCACCCCGGTCAGGTCCAGCGGGGCTAGCAGCGGCTGGAAGCGGGTCACCTCGTTGGTCTTGCCGTCGACGTCGACCTGACCGAGCACGGTCCCGGTGTGCTGGTCCAGCACGGCCAGCAGATGCACCTGAGCACCGGCCGGGCCGCTGCCCCTCAGCGTCTTGCCGTCCACGCTGTACGCCCGCCGGGCCGTGTCCGCCTGCGACCGCGACGCGATGACCCATCGACCGACGGTGTCGTCCAGGGCGTCGGCGTCGACACCGGCCAGGATCCGGCGGAAGGTGGACTCGTCCGGCACTCGGTACACCCCGGTGAACGGATCCCGCCACACGCCCAGGCCCGCCAACACCGTTCCTCGGGATGCCAGATGCACCGCACGGATCTGTTCGGTCAGCCATGCATGACGAGGTGCCCGCGGAGATGGCGGACGGTTACGCCAGGCGTAGTACCCGGAGGCAGACACCTCCAGAACACGGCAGCAAACCTCGACGGGTAGCCCTTCAGCGGCCATCTGCTTGACGACCGCGTACCGGTCTTTTGGGGGCACCACCTCCTTGAGCAGTTCAGCAGCGCGGCGATGCACGGCCAACTCGGTCTCCAGTTCGGCGATACGCCGCCGAGCGGCGACCAACTCCGCCTGTTCGGCGGAGCTCACGCCCGGCATCTGACCGGTGTCGATCAGCTCCTGGCGGCGCCAGTTGTAGATCGTCTGATCACTGATCTCCAGGTCACGGACCAGCTCCGCTACCGACCGGCCGGCCTTGAGCAAATCGAGGACCTTATGACGAAACTCTGCTGGATATCTCCTCGGCACGTCTCTCCTTAACGAGCGACGAGCCTGACGAGTCAACCAACCTGACTCCATCGAACCCGGGGAACATCAATCCGATGTGCCTTCATTTGATGGCGACGGGGTTTGCTGGTGCGCCGGTAGCGCCGACGATTTTGAGGGGGGCGGCGATGTAGCAGAAGCTGTATTGCCCGTCGAGGGTGCAGTCGTAAGCGAGATCCTCTAGCCATGCTAGTTCGGTGAACACGACGCCGAGGTTGCGCATGAGCGCCGCGTGAAGTGGAAGTTTCGCCGGTACGGCCGGATCGTCGAGTACCTCGTTGGCGATCGTGTCGGTGATCAGGTTGGGGACTTGCATGGTGTCGAACCACTCGACGATGCCCGGGCGGTAGGTGAGCCCGGGCTCGTTGAGCTTGTCTGCATAGGCCTTCGGGTCGTTTTGGTAGCGCCGCATCGACCCGGTGCGGATCAGCAGGATGTCACCTGGTTCCAGTGCTACACCCTGCTGTTGGGCACAAGCAGTAAGGTCCTCGTGGTCGAAGGTTTCGTCGGCGTCGAGCCAGGTCTTGCCGCGATGGCGGGCCATATCGAGCAAGACACCGCGGCCGACGACGCCGCGTTCAGCGATCGGCAGGACTCCGCCGTGGGTCATGCTGCCGATCGTTGTATCGGCGTGATGTCCGTTCCAGGTGGTGTCGTCGTACCAGGCGTGTCCCAGGCCGTCGTAATGTGTTGTTCCCTGCAGGTACATGAAGATCGTGTCGTCGGCGTACTCCAGGCCGCCCTGGAAGGGTCGGCTTACTCCGTCTCGATAGGTGCTCTTGTCCTGGACGTTCGCTCGCTGGGGTTGCTGGCGGGCGGGCCACATGGGGTCGCCGTTCGGGTCGCACATGGTTGCCTGGAGGGTGAAGACCTTCCCTTGCTGGACTGTTCGAATGCCCCGCAGGATGGCGTTCTGGTCGAGATAGTTGAGGCAGCCCACCTCGTCGGCTTTACCCCAACGTGCCCAGTTGGTGGGTGATCCGGCGAGGAGGTTCTTCAGCTCGGCATGCTCAGGAGTATGCATGATCCTCTCCGGGGTAGTTCCTCGACGAGACGTCGGCGATGGACTGCCGCGCGGCCTCGGAGAGGACCTGTCGCATGTTTGAATATCGCTTAACGAACTTGGGGGCCGGATCGGGTGTGAGCCCCGCCATATCTTGCCAGACCATCACCTGTGCGTCGCAGTCGGGTCCGGCTCCGATGCCGATCGTTGGGATTGTGAGTTCGGCCGTGATGGGCTTCGCCAACTCGGCGGGCACAACCTCGAGTACGACGGCGAACGCGCCGGCCGCCTCAAGGTCGCGAGCGTCCTGGATCAGACGTTCACCCGTCTCCCCTCGTCCCTGCACCGTGTATCCGCCCAGCACGTTTGCCGACTGCGGGGTCAGCCCGACGTGGCCCATCACGGGGATCCCCGCGGTGACGAGTGTCTCGACCTGCGGGAGGACCGCCCGGCCCCCTTCGAGCTTCACAGCCTGTGCGCGGCCTTCATGAAGCGCGCGGCGTTGTCGAGGGCCTTCTGTGGCGAGCCTTGATAGGACCCGAAAGGCATGTCGCCCACCACCAGGCATCTGGATGTTGCGCCGGTAACCGCGCGAAGCAACGGAAGTAGTTCCTCGACGGTCACCGGAAGCGTGCTGTCGTAGCCGAAGACAACGTTGGCCGCGCTATCACCGACCAGCAGCACGGGTACCCCGACCTCGTCGAAGACCCTGGCAGTAAGTGCGTCGTAGGCAGTCAGCATTGCCCACGGCTCGGCGGAGTGCGACACCCCGAACAGCGGCCCGATCTGCCGCATCGTCAGGTTCGTGCGCCAGTACGCGGCGACCAGCAGCACCCGATCCGGCAGGTCGAGGGCCCACTGCCGGCCCGGCCGGCCGTCGGCGATCGTGTCCCCACCGCGCTCGGCGACCAGCCGGACCAGCCTACGGAACTGGGCGGGCGTCAGCCCAGTGAACGGAAAGATCCACTCGTGACGCACCGCCGAGATCACCTGCACCCCGACATCCTCGGTGACCGTCCTCACCAGACGGACGCCGGGGTTACGAGACGTCGCTTAGTATTCTAGCTGGCCAGCTTATATAATATTTCGGCCACGTTAGCAGGACATCTGAGGTCCAGTGTCGCTGCCCCAGCGTGGGACGTGACGGGAAGTTCCCTCGGCGGAAGGGCTCACAACGGCTATGCCACTGCACATTGCCGTCATCGGCGCTGGACGCGTCGGTACCGTGCTCGGGGCGGCGCTGGCCAGGGCTGGACACCACATCACCGTTGTGGCGAGGTCCCCTCGCTCCTTGGCTCGTGCTCGACGCCTGCTCCCCGACGCCTCATTCGTGTCTCTCGCTGCGGCCACGGACGCGGACCTCTTGTTGTTGACCACTTCCGATGACGCGCTCGTACAGGCTGCTCGAGAACTGGCGGACGCTCCCTCGCTGCGAGTGGGACAAACTGTGCTGCACACCTCGGTCGTGCACGGGTTGGGCGCACTCGAACCCCTTCAGCATCGCGGGCTGCGGATCGGGTCGATGCATCCGGCGATGACGTTCACCGGTCAACTGACTGACCTCGACCGCCTCCCCGGAACTACTTTCACCGTTACCGCCCAACCCGACCTGCTCAAGTCACTCCGCCGATTGATCGAGGGCGACCTGAAAGGACGCCAGCAATCACTCCGGGAGGAACAACGACCCCTTTATCATCTCGGGCTGGTCCATGGCGCCAATCATTTGGTGAGCCTCGTGAACGATGCATGCGACATGCTCAGAGCGGGTGGCATCACACACCCACAGGACGTCCTCGAACCGCTCCTGAGGGCCGCCCTCGACAACGCCCTCCACGCTGGGGACCACGGGCTCACCGGCCCCATCGCGCGCGGCGATGTCGGCACGCTCGAATGGCACGTCGCGACCCTGGAGCAGACCCGGCATCCAGCAGCCGACGCATATATCACGCTAGCCCACCGGACTGCCGAACGTGCCCACCACGCCGGCATCCTGTCCGACGTCACCGCCGCTCGACTCATGGACGCCATCGCAATCCGCCCGGATCGTCGGGCCGCGTCGACTCGACGATGCAACTGCGGTTCCTGATTCTCTAAGCGACGTCTCGTAACCCCGGCGTCCGTCTGGTGAGGACGGTCACCGAGGATGTCGGGGTGCAGGTGATCTCGGCGGTGCGTCACGAGTGGATCTTTCCATTCACTGGGCTGACGCCCGCCCAGTTCCGCAGGCTGGTCCGGCTGGTCGCCGAGCGCGGTGGGGACACGATCGCCGACGGCCGGCCGGGCCGGCAGTGGGCCCTCGACCTGCCGGATCGGGTGCTGCTGGTCGCCGCGTACTGGCGCACGAACCTGACGATGCGGCAGATCGGGCCGCTGTTCGGGGTGTCGCACTCCGCCGCGTACCGGGTCATCGACACTCTTGGCCCGCTGCTGGCCTTGGCGCCCGTGCGGCGGCGGCCGGTCGACCAGATCGCGATCGTCGACGGCACCCTGATCCCGACCCGGGACCACCGCCTGGCCGCGCCGAGCAAGAACTACCGGTACTCGACGAACCTGCAGGTCGCAATCGACGCCAGCACCCGCCTGGTCATCGCCGTCGGTGACCCGCAGCCGGGCAACCGCACCGACACGATCGTCTACCGCACTTCCGGCATCGACCAGAAGCTGGCCGGACGGCCGGTCATGGCCGACGGGGGCTACCGGCAACCCGGAGGTGATCATCCCGTACCGCAAGCCCCACGACGGCAGCCCGCTACCGGCTTGGAAGGAGGACCTGAACGCCCAGCACCGCACCATCCGAGCGCAGCCCGAACATGCCCTGGCCAGGATGAAGTGCTGGAAGGTCCTACGCGACTACCGCCGCGCCGCCCGCACATTGACCGACGCCGCTTCCGGCATCGCCAACCTGCACAACATCGCCCTGACCTGGTGACAACCAACCCGAATACAGGCAACGCCTTCACCCAGTTACGAGACAGCCCTTAGGTGCGGCGACCCATCCCGGACGCTTCCCCAGCAAATCCCCAGCGCGGATGCGTCCGATGTCATGCCGTGCCAGTGCATCCCGCACCGCCGGCACGGGCGTTTCCGTCCAGGTCATCGCCGACCCGACTGGTCGGCTGATCTGGGCCTCACCGGCGCTGCCCGGTGCCACCCATGACCTGAGTGCCCCCCGCACCTACACCATCACCGACAACCTGGCCAGCGCAAACGTTATGAACTTCGCCGACCGCGGCTATCAAAGGCGCGCCGGCCGACTGCGATCTCGCGGGCAGCAACGAGTACCGCGCCGTCATCAGCAGATCTTGCAGAAGCGCTGCGGCTTCGGCTTCCTAGCCACCGTCTTTCCCGGCATCACCGCCACCACGTATGGCGTCGCCACCGCACCCATGGCCACCTCTTGGTGATCTGGACGCTACTCAAAGCGTCGGCCTTGCGACAGCGCCGACCCCTTTTTGTCGAATCGACAAAAAGCTATGGTCGAGCAATGCCCGATGACACCTGGGAACCACCCCAGATCCTGCTCGCTGTCGACCTCGTGATCCTCACCCTGCGCGGTGGTCGTCTGAACCTGCTTCTCGTGCGGCGCGGTATCGAGCCGTTCATCGGGCGGGCAGCGCTGCCTGGTGGGTTCCTCGCCGATGAGCGCGAGGACATCCTCAGCGCCGCCCGCCGGGAGCTGCGGGAGGAGGCGGGGCTCACCGGCATCCCGCACCTGGAGCAGCTCGGTACATACGGCGACCCCGACCGTGACCCTCGTGGACGCGTGGTCTCTGTCGCCCACCTCGCCGTCGTGCCGCGCCTTCCCGAGCCCGTCTCTGGAACCGACGCCGCGGCAGCTGAGTGGACGCCGGTCGACGATGTACTGGCCGCGCGGGTACCGCTCGCCTTCGACCACTTGCGCATCGTCATCGACGGGGTGGAGCGTGCCCGCTCCAAGCTGGAGCACACAGGCTTGGCGACCGCCTTCTGCCCGGAGGTCTTCACCCTCACGGAGCTGCAGCAGGTCTACGAAGCCGTCTGGGGCACGCCGCTCGATCCCCGCAACTTCTACCGCAAGGTCCAGGGCACGAAGGGCTTCGTGGTCCCCGCCGGTCCGCCCCGCGCCACGGGCACCGGCCGCCCGGCCCGTGTCTACCGCGCCGGTCCGTGCCAGAACCTCTACCCGCCCATGATCCGCACGGTTCCGACCGTCGCAGCCGGAGGAGACGAGAGATGACCAGACCTGTGGTCGTGCTCACCGCACTGGACCTCGAGTACAACGCAGTCCGCGAACGTCTCACGAAAGTCGAACCGCACGTACATCCGATGGGCACGCGCTTCGAGCGTGGCACCGTGACCGGAGGCTCCTGTGAGATCGTTCTCGGCCTTGTCGGCAAGGGCAACCACCCCTCCGCCGTCATCGCCGAGCGCGCCATGACCGAGTTCGACCCGGAAGCGGTCATCTTCGCTGGCGTGGCCGGGGCGCTTTGGCCCTCCGTCGGCCTCGGCGACGTCGTCGTGGCCACCCACGTGTACGCCTATCACGGCGGCACTAGCGAGAGCGACGCTTTTCGCACCCGGCCGCGCGTGTGGGAGATCCCCCACGCCTGTGATCAGCTCGCCAGGCATCTTGAGCGGGAGCGAGGCTGGGCGCGGAGCCTCGCCGGAGGAGTGCCCAAGGTGCGGTTCGGCCCAATCGCCGCCGGAGAGGTCGTCCTCGACTCGGCGTCCTCGCCCGAGGCGGCGCGCATTCGTGATCACTACAACGACGCGTTGGCGGTGGAGATGGAGTCGGCCGGGGTCGCCCAGGCCGCCCACTTGAACCGCTCTCTGCCGGCCGTCGTCGTCCGCGGCATCAGCGACCGTGCCGACGGGACCAAGGTCCACACCGACGGCGAGAACTGGCAGCCGCGTGCCGCCGCCAACGCCGCGGCCTTCGCCCTCGCGCTCGCCCAGGAACTCGGGGCGCAGTATGGCTCCTCCCCGCGCCGTCCTCGGAAAGAAGCAGGTGATGCGTCGATGTCCGGCTCTGTCAGTAACGTCGCCAAGGGCAACGCTCACGTTGGATTTCAAGCACACACCGTTCACCACGCGACCGTCTACGGCGTGCCGGGCGGTGCGGGCGGGGAGACATTCCACGACCAGCTCGCGGACTTGCGCGCCTCACTCCGTAAGTTCCATGAGGCGGGTGACGTGGACACGGTCACCTACTGCGCGGCGGAGCAGGAGCTGGACGCCGCCGCCGCCGACGTGCCCCCGGCCGACGACGAGGCACGTAGCCGCGCGACCACGGCTCTGCGGAAGCTGCGCGGCCTGCTAATGGACTGGACGGACCTCGCCACACGGGTCGCGGGGCTCATGGCGGCTCTGCGGGATCTGTCATGAGCGCTGGACCGCAGGAGACGACGTTCACCAACGTCGCGGACGGCGACGCCCACGTGGGCTTCCAGGCCCAGGAGGTCCACATCAAGGGCGGATACCACGTCAGCGACGACGACCCGCCGGAGCGGCAGTTCGAGGTCGGCCTCCGCTACCTGGAGATCAGCGCCCCACCCGAGGCGAGAGAGCTGATCATAAAAGCGATCGCCCGGGGCTACAGGAACTCCCGCGCCTACTTCTATATGGCGCTCGCACTGTTGAGCGGCCGTACCCTGCAGAGCCTGACGGACCAGGAACTCGCGCAGCTGGCACACGTCCGCCGCTGGGCGGCGCAGCGCTCCGAAGATCCCTGGGCCCGGGGCATCAACGCCGTCGGCTCGCTGCTGGACTCGCTGCCGCAGACCACGGCGGAGACTCCCGACCCGGCCGCGATCGGTGTGGTGGTCAAGGAGTTCGAATCGCTCAACCCGCCCCTGCAGGAGAGCATCCTCAACCACCTCGAGGTTTTCTTGGCCGGCCCGCACCAGGACTGGACCTGGCAGAAGACGTTCGCGACCGCCCGGCGGGACAGGACGGCCAACGACCGGGTGGAGCGGGTCTGGAAGTTCTTCCAGCCCAAGCCGATCCCTCCCCGGCCGGTTCCGCCGCATCCGATCCGTACTGACGCGGCGGACTATCTACGCGCCGTCGGCGGCTCGGCACTGCTCCTCGTCACTGGCCTGGCGGTGGTCCAGTACGCCTGGGCCCACTCATGGCTTCGCTCAGCCGGCTACCTGATGGTGGCTCTTGGAGCCGTCGTCGTCGCGGTCCGGGCCGGATTTACGATCAGGCTGGCTCGGCATCGACGCCGGGCGGCCCGCCAGCGTCTCACCTTCACACCCCGGCGTGCTCCCACACAGTCCGACCGGTTCGCCTCAGCGATGGACTCCTTGTTCGACCGCTACTTCGGGCGTTACCTGCCGCCGGACATAGCCCGGGAGACGTGGCTGGCTGAGACGGCGGGCATCCGGCAGACCCTCCGTAACGAGCTGGTCGAGCTGTACCGGGAACAGCCGGTCGACGCCAAGCGTGTCGCCTGGCTAGTGAGATTCCTCGCCAGCGACGTCAAGCGGCAGTGGCTCAGCGGTGAGCTGACCGCGGATCCCGAGGACTTCCGAGTGCCATCCTCGACGCGGACCGCCTTCGGCACCGCAGTGTTCGCCCTGGTGGTTACCGGGCCGCTGCTGCTGTGGCAGGCCCTCGTCGAGGCGCCGTTCACGACGGTGATCGCGACGGCCGGAATCGTGGCCGGGGCTCGGCTCGCCATCCAGGGCTGGCTCGCGATCCTTCTCGAGGGCCACCGCTACCGGGACGACCTAGACCGGGTCCGGCGCGACTACGAGGACCGGCGCGCGGCGTACGACAGGTGGGTGCACAAGTTGGAATCGAAGCCGACCGACGCGGAGATGGCGCACTGGCTCGACTGCGATCGCAAGATCCTGGTCGAGGACACGCTGCGGCACTACCGCGTGGCCGCGCAGGACGTGATAGCGCACGCCTTCATCGAGGCGCCCGTGCCCGGGTGCAAGCGGGCCCGGGTCAGCAAGGGACCCTGGCGCTACTCGCGATACAAACTTCTCCTCTTCCTGCTCACCAAGGACGGCGTCCGCCAGGTCACGGTCACCCTCGACTTCGAGACCATGGAATTCGGCGATCAGCAGCGTCTCACCTACCAGTACAACTCGGTCGTGGCGGCGCACGTCGTCGATGCCCGCAACGGCGAGAAGAGACTCTCCCTTACCCTGACGAACAATCCCCGAGACGAGCTGACGATCACCGGTGAGTGGCCACGCATGCCGGAACTCGGCGACGACGACCGCATCGCCTCCCAGGTCTCGCTCGACGCCTCGGGCCTCGAACGCACCCTGCACGTGCTGGAGGGCATCGCTGCCGAAGGCAAGGAATGGATCACCCACGAGAACCGCCGAGAACGCACCGGCCTCCGGCGGCTCGTCGCAGCGATGGAGGGCTGACAAATGCGGTGCTGCTCGGCGCTGGGGTCAGGGTCGGGCAGCACCGCGGTTTTCGCCGCCTCGGTACAGGAACGCGCGGGTGCCAAGCTGGTCCTGGCAGGCATCACCGAGGCGTTCCCGCTGCTCGGCGTGGTCTGGGCGGACGCCGGTTACGTCAACCGCGTGGACGCGGGCCTGCTGGAGTGGGCCCGTGTCGATGCCTGCGTGGAACTGCGGATCGTTGCCCGTAACGCCGACGTGAAAGGCTTCCAGGTGCTGCCCCGCAGGTGGGTGGTGGAACGGACTTTCTCCTGGTTGCGACGGTGCAGACGGTTGGCCCGCGACTATGAGCGCAAGCCCGCGCACGCCGAAGCGATGATCAAGGTGGCGATGATCCGGTTGATGGCCGCGCGCCTGGCCGGTGAGGACATCGAGCCGCAAGGTCCGATCGAGACCGAGGCAGCTCGACGCCTCAACGACGACCTCAACCAGAAGTAGCCACCCGGTTACCCATCACTTTCTCGCACCGTCGCCGCCGGGCTGCTGGCAAGCTCGGCTGTGCGGCGCATCGCACTGTCGGCCGCCGCGGGGTCGCGCCGCCCGAGGCCGCAACTCGTCGCGATGTCCACCTGGCGGCCGACCATTCGCTCGATGAGGTTGCGAACGTGGACTTGGGCGGCGAGGTCCTGGCGCTCATGCGCGCAGCCGGCGATGAAGCGTGTCGTGGTCGGAAGCCGGAGCCCCGCAAGCGGCCGGTACCAGCGAGGGTTGACGGGCGGTGGCTCCACCGCAGCGGAGAACGGTGCGTGAACGAATTCCAACGGCCTACCAGCAGGCCACTTTGCCGCGATGGCGTTGGCAAGGCGCACCAAAGGGCCACTATCCCTCATCCGCGCCAGTGCCCGATGTTGCAGGTCTCCGACGCAGAGGTGGATGCCGAAGCGGGCGCCCTCGGGCGCCTGCCGAGCCAGGCCCGCGATCCCGCGTGCCAGGTAGCCCGCCACAGCCGGCTGAATGAAGCGCGGAACACTCGCCACGAAAACCAACTCGGCCGGTACCTCGATCTGGAACACTACCTGGTCCCCAGCCTCGGCATGGATCGCGCGGATCTCGCCCAACGTTGCATCGGTGAACGCCCTTCGATGCCGAAGCGCTCTAGCAGGACCCAAGGCGAACATCGCCACATCGAGATCGCCCGGCGCGCCTACCTGGAACGGCAGCTCCGATCGGCCATGCGCCACGGCCAGCTCTCGATAGATCGGATAGCTGTCGCGGAAGGATGCTTCGATGCCCAGTTTGATGTCGTCACCTCGCAACGTGTGGCCCCGACGCACCCTGAACATTGGTGTCTTGCTGTAGTCCGACCAGTCGCCGTCACGCGTCAACTCGAAGTCAGGGTGAGTGCGGAGCTCCTCCACGATGTGCAGCACCCAATCCGGGCGGTGTGTTTCACCGTCGGGCACCATGTCGAGGCTGTCCCCTAACTGCGACAGAGCCCACTGCATCGCACCCCGGGGGCTCTCGGCCGGGATGGTGCCAACCAGATGCGTCTTCCGCGTATTCTTCACCCTTGTCCCTTTCTCCATCCCAACCGTTCCGCGCCCCGACATGCTGGCGGCCTCCGGCCGGCATTGGCCGGCCCGGCCAGCGACGCGGTGGAAGGTCGTCACGGCCCCGCCACGCGGCACGAGCAAGACCCAGCCGCAGTTGCGTGATCTGAATTTCGGCCGCTCATCGGATGAGTCGCGTCGAGCCAGCGCCAGTCGTGCAGCTACCGATGTCGATATCGATGATATCCGTCGTGCGAGTCAGGTGATCAGACGCGCCCAGGGGAGCCCATGCGTGACGCCCTCGACCACCCGAACCGCGTCACGCAACTGGTCATGGACCCGGTCCCAGGTACCGTCCGCGCTCCAACACCGAAACCACCGGTAGGCCACGTCCCACGGCACCAGGTCATGCGGCACCAGCCGCCACGCGCAGCCGGTCCGCAGCACGTACAGGATCGTGTCGATCACCAATCGACGTGGATAGCCCAGCGGGCGTCCGCCTCGGCGTGGATCATGCCGAGGCAGCAACGGCTCGATCACCGCCCACTGCGGATCGGTCAGCGAGGACTCATACGCCGGTTTACAGACACAACGACACGGACGTGATCTTCGCTGACGCGGTCAGCGAAGATGCCGCCGGAAAGGGTACGGGCCCGCGTGCCGATCGGCGTGGCGAGCCCGTCCGACAGGGCGTCGACGACGTCCTCAGCCGACGCCGTACGCAGGGCCGCTCTGATGTCGGCGTCGCCGATGCCCGCCCGGGGACGCAGAATCTCCCGCAGCGTCCCGGCGAAGAGGTAGGAGTCGTGGTCGGCGACGAGGATCCGAGCCCTTACCTCGTCGAGCGCGATCTCGGCCAGCGGTACGCCGCCCCAGGTCACGTCGCTGGCGACGAACCGCCCGAGCCGGTCGGCCAGCGCGACGGCCTCGGCCGGGTCATCGGCGGCGACGGCGAGCAGCCGCCCGGACGGTACCGTCAGCCCGGTGGCGGCATCGTGTAGTTCGGCGGGGCGGTCCGGCGAGGGCAGGACTCCCGTCCCGCCGACCCGCGAAGGCGGCGCGGCGTCGTCCGGGGTCAGGTTGAGCAGGGCGACGATCCGGCGGGCGGCGACCCGGCCCCGGATCACCTGGTAGCCGCCCTCGAGCAGGAACCAGACCGGCACGATGAGGACCGCCACGTACCCGTAGACGGCGACCATCTGCCCGATCGTGATGTCGCCAGCCGCGGCCATCCGCGCCGCCAGCCACACCACGGCGGCCAAGAAGAGACCCGGGATGACGATCGTCAGCGCCTCGATCCAGCTGTTCACGGCACCGACCCGGTAACCCTCGATCAGCAGGTTCTGGGAGCGGGCCGCGTACCGGCGAGCGAACAAACCACGCCCACCGACCCCCGCGAGCACGCGCAGCCCGGCCACGATGTCTCCGGCGCGCGTGGTGAGAATGCCCTGCTGCTGCCGGTAGACCGACTCGACCCGTTCGAGGCGACGCAGCAGCGGTCCCACGACCACCACCATCGCGGGCACGCCGAGCAGCACGAACACGGCGAGGAGCGGGGAAACCGACCACAGTACGACGGCGACGAACGCGTACGCGAGGACCGCTCCGACGCCCGGCCCGGTCATCGTCAGCACCGCCGACGTGTGCGTGATATCGGCGCCGCCGATGGTGGCGACCTCCCCGGCGGCGAGCTTGCGCGGCAGCACGGCGCCGATCCGGGACAGGTGACGCAGCAGGACGGCCGCGGAGCGGGCCGACGCATCCTCCCGGACGAACGTCATCGTGCGGTGCCGCATGATGCCCAGGTACGCCAAGCCCACCCCGGCGACGACGATCGCGGCCACCCACCACAACAGCGCCCGGTAGTCGGATACGCGCAGCCCATCGTCGATAGCGCGGGCGACGAGGTACGGCCGGACCGCCAACCCGAGCATCCAGGCCGTACCGATCAGGCTTCCACGCAGCACCCGCCACGGCTGGCCGCGGACCAGCCACCAGATGTACCACATCGGCCCCCTCGTATCGGGCGCGCCAGGCTCGGGATGAGGGAGCTGCGGGGGCACCCGTCCAGGTTACCGATCAAGCTCGCGACGTACCCAAGTATTACCGCGTCGGTCGAATCCACGCCCGCCACCGCATCTCCACGGGACTCAGCAGCTCCCAGCCATGCGGGACTCGTCGATACGCGAACGCACGCACATCGGCAGTTGCGGACGCCGCCGACTCCTGCTCAGATATCGGGCGGCGCTAGCCGTTTTGGGAGCAGCGAGAGGTGACCACTTCGGACGTCACTGGGAGGTCAAGCTCTCCGAAGCGCGCATCGTTGCTGCTCAGCGGCTTGGCTGGGACGCAGTCGGCTGAGCTCTTCGAGCGGGTGACCACTTCGCTGGTCTGCCCCCCAATCTGTTCCCAACGTAAAGCAGACGACCCCGCGCTCGGTCGTTACCGCCCTGACCTGCTCATGCCCCTACTAGGCGGGATAGGCAGCAGTTGACGTCTGTTCCAAGCCGTTGAGCACTGCGTGTGAAACAGGACGCCGCATCGACTTTGAGCTGTGAGAACGAGTTCCCGCAGGTCGTGGTCGGTGCAGTTGAGTGCGAATTGCTGCCAATGAGGCTGTCTGACGCGTTCAGTGCAGCGGTTTCTCCCAACCTGCTCCCCGGTGTCGGCCCCGAACCCGGCGAGATTGACGACGGCCACGCGGCGTGGCCGAGCCGCCTGATGACGGCTCGGCCATGCTGTCGGTCGGTCAGGGGGTTACCCGGGTGGCCGGGCTGTCTCCTGGCAGGCCTGACATGTCGGCCTCGAGCGGGGGCACCGGAGTGCTTCCCAGTACGTTGCCGTTTTTGGAGTAAGCGGTGAGGGTGGCTGGCTGGTTATGCGGCACCGAGGCGGTGCCGGCGTTTGACGCATCAAGGGTGACCGTGATCGGGGGTGCGCTGCCGACCGCGACCGTGACGCGGGCCGCGTCCGGCGGGGCGACGACCCGCACCTGGTCTGTCGGCGTGCGGCTGGGGTTGTCGGCCCGGATCCGCCAGCCGATCGGCCGCTGGTAGGCACCCTCGGAGGGCAGCAGCAGGCGCAGGTCCATCCACCAGCCGGTTCGGTCGTCGCCGTGCATCGCGTACGCGATGATTCCGCCGTCGGCAGGCTGCACGGTGAGCAGCGCGGCGGCCTGGCCGTCAACGCTGCCCGACCAGGACACGCGCACCGTCGTCCCGGTCGCGGAAAGGCGACTGTTGGAAAGTGCCGTTTCCACGAAGTTGCGTAGGTTGGCGTCGTCCAGCGGAGCGCCCCGAGTGCCGCGCTTGACGGCAGTCAGCAGGGCGTCCATGTCCGGTCCGGTCGGGTCGATCGCGTCGTACGGGCCGCCGCCCAGGCCGACCTGATGGAGCACGTGGTCGCCGCGACTGACCCGGACGACCGGTTCGCTCCGCAGCGGCGCGGTGGGCAGGACCGCGATCCCGACTCCGCTGCCGTCGGGCCTCGCGATGTTCTGATACTCCACGGTTCCCCTCTGCGTGTAGTGAGGGTCGCCGCTGATCGTCACGGTGGAATCGGCCGGCCCGACGACGACCGCGAAACCGTTCACCCCGGTTCCGGCCTGCATCAGGGTCATCACGGGATTGTCGTCGCCCTCGCTGTGACCGGCGTAGCGCATCTGTTCGACGCCGGCCCCGGGCGGACCCACGAACCAGACCAGCGCCTTCTTCGTGAGCAGGCCGATCCGCAGCGGCACCGCCACCAGCGCGACCCGATGGCCCGGCTGGTCACTGCCGTAGAGCAGGCGGATCCGGTCGCGGTCACCGACCTTCCACATGCCGTCCGGATGCCAGCCACCCAAGGACGAATCCGTGCTCAACCGCGCCTGCAGCGTGTTCAGCCAGGCCTCGTCGCCGCTCAGAGCACCACGCGGCGGCGCGTCGAGCAGCGACGCCGGGGCGGCGGCGACCGCAATGCCGGGTGCCCAACCGGGCAGCCGTACCACGTTGGTCTGGATTCCGACGAGCGCGGCCATGACCGCAGCGGTGGCCACCGTCCGGATCAGTCGGATGCGCCGGTGCCGTCGCTCGCGCCGGGTGAATTCCGGCCACGGGTCCTCGGGGACGCCAACGCCGTCCGCGGCCTGCCTCAGCGCGGGACTGAGCGTCGATTCCGCGAAGCTCTCATTCATGCCGGTTCCTCCTTCAGCCGGTGCGAGGGCGCAAGGGCAGTCGAGCCGAACTCGGCCCGCAGCCGGGCCAACCCGCGCGATGCCTGACTCTTGACCGCGCCGACGGAGCAGCCGAGAACATTGGCGGTATCTGTCTCGCTCAGGTCCTCCAAATAGCGCAGCGTCAGAATCGCCTGCGTCCTGGGTGGCAAGCGCCGCAACGCGACAAGGAGCAGTTCACGCTCTTCCACCTGCCCATAGGGGTCCGGCGCCGACGCACTGTCGGAGATCAGCAGCGGCACCTCCAGCGGCCGCCGCCGGCGCCGCCAGGAAATCGCCGTGTTGACCATCACCCGACGTACGTAGACCTCGGGTGCGTCCCGGCGCAGCAACCGCCCCCAACGCCGATGGGTCTTCTCCAACGCCGACTGCACGAGGTCCTCGGCTGTCCCCCGATCACCGGTCAACATGTAGGCCGTCCGGAGCAAAGGCCCCCATTGTCGCTGGACGAACAGCCGGAACTGGTCGTCATCCTCGTGCGATGTCACGCCACCTCCAGGTCGCGTCCGCCGCGTATCTTCGTGCGCATACAGAGCCAGACGCATCCGGCGGCAGCCGAGGTTGAGTCGAAACCGTACGCCGCGGTGAACCGTTTCCGGGACATCCGGCCTGGCCGGGCGGGACACCTCGCGAACCAGTTGTCGGCTGCTCTGCCAATCCGAGCCCTATATCTCGCCGTCGCCAACCACTCCATCGCCGGCATCCTGGCCTGGGGCTCGTTGATCCATCTGCCGCCGGAGGATCTCGATGGCGTGCTTGCTGAGTTCCGGCGAGTAGCGGTGTACGTCGAGGACTTGTGCGTCGTCGGTCTCGGCCGCACGAGGCTCGCAAAGTCCGTGCACGATGCGGGCTGGGCGAGTTTCACCAGCATGTTGGAGTACAGGGCCGCCCGGTACGGGCGAACGTTCGGCCGGGTGGATCGGTTCTTCCCCTCCACGCGGATGTGCGCGCAGTGTGGCCGCATCAACGACAAGATGGCCTCAACGTCCGAGCGTGGAACTGCCGGTGCGGCAGCGCCCACGACCGGGACGTCAACGCCGCCATCAACATCCTGGCCGCCGGGCAGGCGGACAGGCCAAAGGACCGTAAAGCGCAGGTAAGACCGGGACTTGTCCCGGCACCGCGCGGCGAAGCGGTAACCCATCCGGACGCCGCGGGTGTTCCACACGCAGTGTGGAGGGAATCTCCGTCCTTCAGGGCGGAGAGGATGTTAAGCGTCCCAGATCGGACCGTATGCCGGGATGCCGACCAGCTCCAGGCCGTGCACCACCTGCCAGGTGACTTTCTTGTTCGCGACGCAGACGACCGCTTCCGCGCCGAAGGTGTCGTACGCCCCGTACGTCAGCCGGAGCATGTCGGGTTTGCCGTACGCGTCGGTGTCCCAGATGATCGCGTCGGGCTGCGCCGCCAGCACCTCGTCGACCAGTGCGCCGTACGTCTTACGCGGATTGCGTGTCACCCAGACCAGATGGGACGACACCTCACCGGCCAGGAGGTGGGCGAGCACGGGGCCGATTCCGCTGCCGGTGGCAACAAAGAGCACCTTCTGGAAGAGCCGCGCGACATTGGCCATGCCCGCGGTCGGCGTCCCCCGTACCCACAAGTGCGTTGGCGGGTTGTCGATGAATTCCGCGGTCCAGTCGCCGGCTCTGGAGACAACCATGCGGTGGCTGCCGGGAGCCTCTTCAGGCGCAGAGATATTCGCGAATGAATGCCATTCCAGCAGTGGTCGCCGACTGACCATCTGGGTCGATCCGATGAGCGGCTGGTTCTGGCCGTCGAGGTTGACCACCGCCACGTGGGCGGATGGCTGCTCGGTATCGACGCGGACCTTGCGCAGTAGCAGCCAGGGCAACGCGACGGACACGGTGGCCACCGTGAGTAGCCATACGGTCGGTGTGGTCAGCAGTGCGAACGCGCCGCCGTGCCGGGTGGTAACGAATAGCACGGTGTTGATCCATGCGAGCGCCAGCGCAGCCCAACCACAGAACCTGTGCGTTATCTCGAACGTGTCGTGCGCCCTGGCTCGCAATGATGGCAGGGCCAGGATGCTCATGACCACGAAGAGCGTCACCAGCGCGCCGGAAACGACGAGATTGGGGACCGATACGTGTCCCCGATGGTGAAGGTGGTCGTACATCAGCGATACGACAAAGACCAGATACCACGTCGTTCCTGACGCGGCCAGGCCGACGTGCAGTCCGCCAAAGTGATAGATCTTTGCCAGCGCCCAGCGGACCGGCAACGGCCAGGTCGTGGGTGCGCGGGTGACCAGCCAGAACAGCGCATTGATGATCCACTGCTGGCGGACGACGACGGCCAGCGTCACGTTCACCAGAGCAACAGTTTCTACCGATGTCAGGGCCGTGGCCTGACCGGCCCACCAGCTGCCCGATGCCACGGCGTGCCAGCCCACCGCCAGGTTGGCCACCACGACCAGCGCGATCAGGCGGTGGTAGGGCATGACGCGGGGGTTCTTGAGAATCCGCCGGATCGGCGGTACGGGCGGCGGTAGCTCCACCTCCAATAATCGGGTCAGCGAGCGGGGCGGCCCAGTTAGGGGCCGCCCAAAACCGATGATGCGGCTGCTGACTTTGCGCATGACTTCGACGACCCGGAAAATGACGGCCTCCTTGGGGCAGGTATTCGGCCAACCTGGGGATCTTGGAGGTTGGCCGAGCTAGATCAACTGCAACTGAGCCCGATGTCAGCTACGGGAATGGGTTGATTGGTGCGACACGAATGAAGGCACTCAGGCCGGACAGCACTGGAAGTGGACGTGAGGCCCTCTGTAGGTAGTTCTCACCACCGGATCACCCACACGGTGAGGACCCACGTGATCGCATACCATGCCATGGTCGACGTCCCGAGGGAACTCATGCGGTACCTCGGCCGGCTGTTTGACGCGGAACGTCGAGCCAAGGGGACACGGCGCGGCACCCGCGCGTTGACCTGCTTCTACCAGGCGCTGTCGGCGGCCTCGGTCTGGGCCTAGGTGAACGCCATGACCATGCCGGTGATGGTCACCTCATCGGCCGACAGGCCGAACTCGCCGGCCACGATCCTCCGTTGGGGTGGCCATGATGACTCTTCAGTATCCGGCGGCTGTCGCCGGAAGGTCCGTGAGGTGGTCGCGCCCGTCGCGTCCTTCCGGGGGTTCGGGTCGCGGCGGCAGCAGCCGGGCCGGGACCGTGCGCTCGCCCAGGAACCAGTACTCCCGGCCGGCGGCTGGCTGGCCGGCTCCGTCAGCATCGCCGGAGTGGGCACCGGAACCGAACCAGGTGGCCGGTGTCGCGGCACGGTCCAGCAGCGCCTCCGCCTCGGGCGGCAGCACCACCACGTCGAGGGTTTGGTCCTGATTGCGTCGCCGATCGGTGACCGACGTGACCGGGCCGAGGTCGACGGACAGGTACCTGAACGCGAGCAGCAGCGCGGTCCACGCGGTGTCCGGCTCGGGCAGACCGCGTACCAGTGGAGCGACCGCGGTGAGGCACACGTCCCCGGAGCGTGACAGGTGCTGCCAGCGCAGCAGGTCCACGCAGGCGACCAGAGTCGGCAGCGGGTCCGGGTCGGGGCAGGCGACCGGCGGCTGGCCGTCGACCGGCGGCAGCCAGCTCAGCTCGCTGTGCCCGCGTACCGCCGGCGCCGGCTTGACCAGGTCGGCCGCGCCGATGCCCAACTGGGCTAGCAGCCAGTGGTGCACCCGCCCGGTACGCATCGCGGTGACCGCCCAGGTCCAGGAGGCCGGCTCCCCCCGCCACCCCGCCGCCTCCGCGACCTGCGGACCGGACCCGGCTTGCGCGTCCGACGCGAGCGGCGAATCCGACGTGAGCGGCGAATCCGACCCGGCCGGCTGGGGGGCGCCGGTGGCGTACAGGTCGCGCGGGTCGCGTAGGTAGTTGTGCCGCGCGCCCTCCAGCCACAATGCCAGCGCGGGATGCCCCGCCGGGGCCAGGATCACGTCGTTGAGGACGATTTCCTCGGTTTCGCGGGACGAGCGGGCCGCCGGCCCGGCGGACCAGCGTGCCGAGGGGCCGGCGGGCGGGGGGTACCGGCTGTTCCGCGGCCGGTGGCATGGGCAGCCGGAGGCCGACGGGCCGGCCCGGTTGCCGGAACTGTTCGACCGGGTCGCCGCGTCGACGTACGGCGGGCGCGGCGGCCCGGGCGGTGAACGGGACCACCTGGCTGGCGATCACCTCGCGGTGCAGCCCGGTGCTGCGAACCCGGTGCGGGCCGGACACGTACGCGGCCTTGAACCGGGTGATGCTGGTGACGCTGGAGCGCAGGTATCCGTTGCCCGGATCGCCCGGCAGCTCGTACGCGTCGGGTA
>NZ_MUYZ01000093.1:0-21093 GCF_003013775.1 Micromonospora sp. MH33 | reverse complement strand
CCGGGCCGGCGTACGGCGCCCCGCAGTCCGGGCCGGCGTACGGCGCCCCGCAGTCCGGGCCGGCGTACGGCGCCCCGCAGTCCGGGCCGGCCTACGGGGGTGCTCCGCACCCGGCCCCGCCGTTCGGCCAGCCGCCGTCCGCCGACCCGACCCAGGCCATCCCGCGCCAGCCGGTCGACCCCGGTCACCCGGCCCCGCCGGACGCTGACCGTACCCAGCGCTTCGACCGGGAGGACCCGAACTTCCCGCGCTGAGCCGCCGGATACCGAGGGTTTCCCACGGCCGCCCGCCCCTCCTGACCGGGGGCGGGCGGCCCCGGGCCGGGCAGCGCATAGGCTGGGCGGATGGTTGATCGCAGCGATCCCGCCCCGACCGAGGCGAGCGTCCGGCGGGCCCTGGGCCGGGCCGCCTCCGGCCGGGCGCTGGACGTGGCCGAGGCGAGCGCACTGCTGACCGCGCGCGGCGCGACGCTGGACGAACTGCTCGGAATCGCCGGCGAGATCCGCGACGCCGGGCTGCGGGAGGCCGGCCGCCCGGGCGTCGTCACCTTCTCGAAGAAGGTGTTCATCCCGCTGACCCGGCTCTGCCGGGACCGCTGCCACTACTGCACCTTCGCCACGGTGCCGCACCGGCTGCCCGCCGCGTACCTGGAGAAGGACGAGGTCCTCGCCATCGCCCGGGAGGGCGCCGCGCAGGGCTGCAAGGAGGCGCTGTTCACCCTCGGCGACCGGCCCGAGGAGCGCTGGCCGGCCGCCCGGCGGTGGCTGGACGAGCGGGGTTACGACTCCACCCTCGACTACCTGCGCGCCTGCGCGGTGGCGGTGCTGGAGGAGACGGGCCTGCTGCCGCACCTCAACCCGGGCGTGCTGTCCTGGTCGGAGCTGCAACGGCTCAAGCCGGTCGCGCCGAGCATGGGCATGATGCTGGAGACCACCGCGACCCGGCTCTGGTCCGAGCCGGGCGGCCCGCACCACGGCTCGCCCGACAAGGAGCCGGCGGTGCGGCTGCGGGTGCTCGACGACGCGGGTCGGGTCGGCGTGCCGTTCACCACCGGCCTGCTGATCGGCATCGGCGAGACCCTGGCCGAGCGGGTCGACGCGCTGTTCGCCATCCGCCGCGCACACCGGGAGTACGGCCACCTCCAGGAGGTGATCGTGCAGAACTTCCGCGCCAAGCCGGACACCGCGATGCGCGGCATGCCGGACGCGGAGCTGCACGACCTGGCCGCCACCGTGGCGGTGGCCCGGGTGCTGCTCGGCCCGAAGGCCCGGATCCAGGCCCCGCCGAACCTCATCGAGGGCGAGTACGACCTGCTGCTGCGCGCCGGCATCGACGACTGGGGTGGTGTCTCGCCGGTCACCCCCGACCACGTCAACCCGGAGCGGCCCTGGCCGCAGCTGGACGAGCTGGCCCGGCGTACCGGGCAGGCCGGCTTCACCCTGCGCGAGCGGTTGACCGTCTACCCGGAGTACGTCCGGGCCGGCGCTCCGTGGCTGGATCCGCGCCTGCTGCCGCACGTCACCGCCCTGGCCGACCCGGAGACCGGGCTCGCCGTCGAGGCGGCCCGCCCGGTCGGCCGGCCGTGGCAGGAGCCGGAGGAGGTGTTCGGCGGGCGGACCGACCTGCACGTCACCATCGACACCACCGGGCGGACCGGGGACCGGCGGGGCGACTTCGACGACGTCTACGGCGACTGGTCGGAGGTGGCCGCGAAGGTCGTCGTCCCGGTCGCCGTGGCGAGCGACCCCGACCTGCGGGCCGGTCTGCGACTGGCCGCCGACGACCCGGCCGCGCTGCTGGAACCGGCGCACGAGGCGAAGGCGCTGGCGCTGTTCGGCGCGGACGGGCCGGCGCTGGAGGAGCTGTGCCGGATCGCCGACGACGTCCGCCGGGACGCGGTCGGCGACGACGTCACGTACGTGGTCAACCGCAACATCAACTTCACCAACGTCTGCTACGTGGGCTGCCGGTTCTGCGCCTTCGCGCAGCGGGAGAGCGACGCCGACGCGTTCCGGCTCTCCCTGGAGCAGGTCGCCGACCGGGCCGAGGAGGCGTGGGTGGCCGGCGCCACCGAGGTCTGCCTGCAGGGCGGCATCGACCCGAAGCTGCCGGTCACCGGCTACGCCGACATCGTCCGGGCGATCAAGGCGCGGGTGCCCGGGATGCACGTGCACGCCTTCTCGCCGATGGAGATCGTCACGGCCGCCGCGAAGGCGGGCGTGCCGGTGAAGGAGTGGCTGCTCCAGCTCCGCGAGGCCGGCCTGGACACCATCCCGGGCACCGCCGCGGAGATCCTCGACGACGAGGTGCGCTGGGTGCTCACCAAGGGCAAGCTGCCGGCCGCCGCCTGGGTCGACGTGGTCGGGACGGCCCACGAGCTGGGCATCCGGTCCAGCTCCACCATGATGTACGGCCACGTCGACCACCCCGGCCAGTGGCTGGCCCATTTCCGGGTGCTGGCCGGGCTGCAGGACCGCACCGGCGGCTTCACCGAGTTCGTGGCCCTGCCGTTCGTGCACACCAACGCGCCGATCTACCTGGCCGGCATCGCCCGGCCCGGCCCGACCTGGCGCGAGAACCGGGTCGTGCACGCCATGGCGCGGCTGCTGCTGCACGGCCGGATCGCCAACATCCAGTGCTCCTGGGTGAAGCTCGGTGACGCCGGCACGGTGGTGATGCTCCAGGGCGGCTGCAACGACCTGGGCGGCACTCTCATGGAGGAGACCATCTCCCGGATGGCCGGCTCGGGCAACGGCTCGGCCCGGACCGAGGAGCAGCTCCGGGGGATCGCGGCGGCGGCGGGCCGGCCGGTCCGCAAACGGACGACCGCGTACGGTCACGCCGGCGCGTAGCGTCGAACCTTTCCCCGCCGCCGGCCGTACCAGTGGATGCCGGCGGCGGTCGCGGCGAGGACCGCCGCCGGCGCCCCCAGCCCGGGGCATCCGGCGGCGTCCGGGTCCCGGTCCACCGTGGGCGCTGCGGCGCCGGCCCGGAAAGGTTGCCCATGACCACTGATGAGCCGAAGCGGCGGCCCTGGCCGCGACTGACCCGCCGGCAGACGTTCACCGCCGCGGCGAGCGCCACCCTGGGCGCCGCCGCCCTCACCGTGCCGGGCCTGTCCGCCGCGCAGAACGCCCCCTCGGCGGGCCGGCGCGACGAGCCGATCGTGGTCCACCTCCGCGACGCAGCCTCCGGCGCCATGGACGTCTTCGTCGGCACGACCCGGATCCAGGTACGCGACCGCGGCCTGGCCGACCGCCTGGTGCGCGCCGCCGCCCGGCGCTGATCCTCCCCGCGCCGCACCGGCGCGCCCCCTTCCCGGCGCGGGCTCCCGGCGCCGGTCCCGACTTCCGCTACCCCGACGAAGGTGTGGTCCGCCATGTCCTCTCACCGCGAGGCTCCGGAGATAGCCAAGGATCCGGTCGCCGACAGCTCCGACCTGTACGCGTTCGTCAGCCCGAGCCAGCCCGACACGGTCACGTTGATCGCCAACTACGTGCCGGTGCAGCTCCCCTCCGGCGGCCCCAACTTCTTCGAGTTCGGCGACGACGTCCGGTACGAGATTCACGTCGACAACGACGGCGACGGTTATCCCGATGTCACCTATCGTTTCGAATTCACCACCGAGATCACGAATCCGAACAGCTTTCTTTACAACACCGGTCCGATCGAGTCGCTGGAGAGCCGGAACTGGAACCGGCGGCAGTTCTACCGGTTGACCCGGGTGGCCGACGGCCGGGAGCACGTGCTGGCGCACAAGCTCCCCTGCCCGCCGTGCAACGTGGGGCCGTTGTCCACACCGAAGTACGCCGACCTGGTGCGGCAGGCGACGTTCAAGCTGTCGACCGGGGAGAAGGTCTTCGCCGGCCAGCGGGCCGACGGCTTCTTCGTCGACCTGGGCGCCGTCTTCGACCTCGGTACGCTGCGCCCGTTCCAGCAGCTGCACGTGGCCGGCAAGAAGCTGTTCAGGACCGAGGGTGAGCCGGTCAACGCGCTGGACCGGTTGAACGTGCACAGCATCGCCGTACAGGTCCCGCTCACCAAGGTGCGGCGCAAGGCCAGCCGGTACGGCTACGCCGACCCCGCCTCGACGATCGGCGTCTGGACGACGGCCTCCCGGCAGCAGGTCCGGGTGCTCGGCGACCGGGTGGCCGCGGACACGGCCGCCGGTCCCTTCACCCAGGTGTCCCGGTTGGGCAACCCACTGTTCAACGAGGTCGTCGTGCCGATGTCCAGGAAGGACCTGTGGAACACCCTCCCGCCGGCCGAGGACAAGCGGTTCGCCCAGTTCGTCGAGCACCCTGAGTTGGCCGCGCTGCTGCCCGCGCTCTACCCGGGCGTGTTCCCCAGCCTGGACGCGCTGAACAAGTCGAAGAAGCCGCGGGCCGACCTGGTGGCGATCCTGCTCACCGGCGTACCGGCCGGGCTGATCGACGGCTTCGCCAACACCACCGGCGACGTGCAGGCCGACATGCTGCGGCTGAACACGGCGATCCGGCCCAGCCGCAAGCCGGACCGGTTCGGGGTGCTCGGCGGCGACCTGGCGGGCTTCCCGAACGGCCGGCGGGTCGGCGACGACGTGGTGACCATCGCGCTGCGGGCGATCGCCGGGCTGACCGTGCCGCTGGTGGACAAGACGTTCAAGCCGGACGCCGCGGCGGCCGCGGTCACCCCGGGGCTGAGCGCCGCCGACGTGACGGCGCCCTTCCTCGGTGACTTCCCGTTCCTCGGCACGCCGTACGACGGGTTCACCAACCCGCCGGCGGCGAAGTCCTGAGCCGGGAGGTCACGTGGGCCACCACACCCTCGGCCCCTCGGAGAGCGGCAGCGTTGTGCTCGACCTGGGTGGCGACTCCGGCGCGCTGATCATCCACACCGGACGTGACCTGCACGGCCGGGAGATCGAGATCAGCCGCGCCGACCGGGACGGCCCCCGCACGCACTCCGCCGTACGCGCGCGGCACGTCCGCGACGGGGTCGTTTACAGCGCCGTCTACCCGGACCTGGCGGCCGGCCTGTATACCGTCTGGTGGGATGAGGGCACCCCTGCCGGAGCGATTTCCGTCACCGGCGGGCGATCGCCGAATTCGTCTGGCCGGCCTGCTCACCGCCGGGAGCCGGCTGACCACTCAGGCCGTTGCGGCGTCGCGCCTCGTCCACATGTTGGGCGGGGCGCGGTCGGCGTCTGCGGCCTCGAGGGGCGGTACCGCTCGGGTCGGGTTAACCTTGTGCCCCACCAATGCTGATCTTGGACGGTGTCACGACGACCGCCCGGGTGCGGCCCGCCGGAAGCCTCCACCGGGGGCCGCCGGCGGTGTCCACACCGGTGCGCCACGGCAGAAAACTTCGGGCAACTCGCCGGGGAGGCGTTACTCGTCCGGGGTCTGAATCGATAGGGCAGGTTGCGAGGGTCGGGCGGCCACGGCGGTCGCCCGGAACGTGTCGGGAGGGCGACTCCATTATCAAGTTTGGCTTGACGGCGCACGCATTACACGCGTGTAATTTGAATGGGGTTGTTCGCGCGGAACGCAACAAATTGTGACCGGACGAACAAGCACGCCTTTCGCGTGGGGGGTTGCAGCGGCGATGACGCCGGTGCGCGACAAGGAGGCAACGGATGGACGGCCAGCTCGAGGTGGCCGACCTGCTCGGAAACGCGCCGGAGTGGCAGGAGCGGGCGCTCTGCTCGCAGACCGACCCGGAGGCGTTCTTTCCCGAGAAGGGCGGCTCGACCCGCGAGGCGAAGCGCATCTGCTCGCGGTGTGAAGTGAAGAGGGAGTGTCTCGAATACGCGCTCGGCCACGACGAGCGGTTCGGGATCTGGGGTGGGCTCTCCGAGCGGGAGCGGCGCAAGCTCAAGCGGCGGGTCGCCGCCTGACGCGCGTACCGGACCGGGGCGGTGGGGGCCGCCCGGGATCCGGGCCGACGACCCGGCCGGCGGGGGCCGGCCGGGACACGGCGACGACGGCGCGCCCGGTGCCCGGGCTCAGGCCAGTTCGTCGGGGTCGACCCCGAGCAGGTTCGCCACCTGCTCGATGATCACGTCGTGCACGAGGTCCGCGAGGTCCTCGCGGTCCATGGCCCGGAACTCCAGCGGCCGCCGGTAGAGCACGATCCGGGGCGGCACCTCCTGCCGGCCCGGGCGCCCCGGCAGCAGCCGGGCGAGCGGGACCTCGCCGTCCTCCAGCACGTCCGAGTCGTAGACGTTCAGGTCCGGCGGGACGTCCTCGACGGCGAACTCGACCCCGGCCAACTCCTTGGCGAAGCGGCGTTCGAGCGTCTCGACCGTGTCCAGCACCAGGTCGTCGAACACCTCGGCCTTGGTCCGGGCCAGCGGCACGGTGGCCGGCACCAGCCGCCCCCGCAGTCCCCGCCCGTGGCGGTCGCGGTGGGTGCGCCGGCCGGAGCCGGGGCGGCGGTTCTCCGGGCTCGTCATGACGCAAAGGGTAGCCCCCGGACCAGGGCCGCCCGCCGTCGCGCCGCCGGCCCGGCGCGCCGACGCGCCGATCGGACGAATTGTGATCACCATGACGGGCGTGTCGCAACGCGAAGCGGTGCGCCGCACCCGGTAATGGAGATACCCTGCCGCCGTGAGGTCACCACGGCGCTGCTCCCGTAACGGCTGCCCCCGGCAAGCGGTCGCCACGTTGACCTATGTCTACAACGAGTCGACGGCCGTGGTGGGCCCCCTGGCCGCGTTCGCCGAGCCGCACACGTACGACCTGTGCGAGCCGCACGCCCGCAACCTCACCGCCCCGCGCGGCTGGGACGTGGTGCGCCACGAGGGCGAGTTCGAGCCGCCGCCGCCCACCACCGACGACCTGGTCGCCCTGGCCGAAGCCGTCCGCGAGGCCGCCCGCCCCGCGCCCCCACGCCCCCCGGCGGACGACCACCCGACCCCCCAGCCCCACCAGCAGGGCCGCCGCGGCCACCTCCGCGTAATCCCCCCCAACCACTAAAACCCCACCGCATCGGGTCCGACCCGCCCACCTCGCCCGGGTGATCATGAAGTTGTTGCCCTCCGCCGCGGCGTGTCGTGGCAATAACTTCATGATCAACGCTCTGGGTGGGGCGGAGGCCCCTCGGGGCCGTGGTCGGGGGGCATGGTTTCGGCGGTTAGTGGCCCAGGAGGTGGGAGAAGGCGGCGGCGCGGCGGGACGGGCGGCCGGTGCGGGATTCCGCCTCGTCGGCGGAGAACATGACCTTGAGGCCGGCGTTGACCGCGAGCCAGCGCAGGGGCTCGGGTTCCCAGCGGGGGGAGCGGTGGTTGACCCAGGGGAGGGTGGTCAGGTCGGTCTGTTCGCCCCGGATGAGGTCGGCCAGGGTGCGGCCGGCCAGGTTGCTGGTGCCGACGCCGTCGCCGACGTAGCCGCCGGCCCAGGCGAGACCGGTCGACCGGTCCAGGCCCACCGAGGCGGCCCAGTCCCGGGCCACGCCGAGCGGCCCGCCCCAGGTGTGCGTCACCGGCACCTCGGGCCCGAGCACCGGGAAGAGTTCGCCGAGCACCCGGCGCAGCGCCGCGAAGACCCGGGGCTCCCGGTCGAAGTCGGGGCGGACCCGCGAGCCGTAGTGGTAGGGCGCGCCCCGCCCGCCGAAGGCGAGCCGGCCGTCGGCGGTCCGCTGGCCGTAGATGATGACGTGCCGGTAGTCGGAGAAGGTCTCCCGCTCGGCCAGGCCGATCTCCGCCCAGGTCGCCTCGGGCAGCGGCGCGGTGGCCACCATCAGCGAGTAGACCGGCGCCACGGCCCGCCGCTGGCCGGGCAGCGCGGGGGTGAATCCTTCGGTCGCCCGGACCACCACCGGGGCGCGGACCACGCCGGCCGGGGTCACCGCCACCCCGGGCCGCAGGGCGGTCACCGGGGTCCGCTCGAAGACGCGTACGCCCCGTCGCTCCACCGCCGTGGCCAGGCCGCGGACCAGCTTCGCCGGGTGCACGGCGGCGCAGTGCGGGGTGTACGTGCCGCCGCGTACCCCCTCGGCCTGGCAGCGGGCGGCGGCCTCGGCGGCGTCGAGCAGCACCAGGTCGGCGTCGGCGAGCCCGTGCTCGCGGGCCTCGGCGACGGCGGCCCGGGCCCGGCCGAGCTGCACCTCGCTGCGGGCCAGCACCACCGTGCCGCCGGCCCGCCAGTCGCAGTCGATGCCCTCGGCGTCGACCACCCGGCCGACCTCGCCGACGGTCTCCCGCATGGCCCAATGCATGGCGAGCGCCCGGTCCCGGCCGTGCCGGCGGGCCAGCGCCGACAGCGAGGTGGGGAAGAGCGCCGAGCACCAGCCGCCGTTGCGGCCGGAGGCGCCGTACCCGGCGATCTCCTTCTCCAGTACGACGATCCGCAGCGCCGGGTCGGCCGCGGCGAGGTAGTAGGCCGTCCACAGCCCGGTGTAGCCGGCGCCCACGATCACCACGTCGGCGTCGGTGTCGCCGGGCAGGCCGGGGCGGGGGGTCAGCGGGCCGTCCAGGCTGGACAGCCAGTACGACAGGTCCTGGTAGCGCATCACCACTCCGGTGGGGGCAGGTCGTGGCGCAGCCGCGGGTCGGGCTGCGGGATCCCGTACGCCTCGACGACCGGCACCACCCCGGCCCAGACCGGCCGGTCGAGGTCGTCGTCGGGGTCGTCGGGCGGGCCGGCGCTGACCTTCACCGAGCACTCGTCCAGCAGCAGGGCGAGCACCAGCGTGGCGGCCAGCTCCTTCGCCGAGGGCGGCCGGATCTCCGCCCAGCGGCCGGGGAGCAGGTGCTCGGAGAGGCGGTGCAGCGCGGCCAGCTTCGCCTCGCCGGTGAGCGCGGCGAGGGTGCCGAGCGCCATGGCGCAGCGGTAGTTCATCGAGGACTCGAAGGCGCTGCGGGCCAGCACCAGTCCGTCGAGCAGGGTGACGGTGAGGCAGGCCGGCGCGCCGGCGGCGAGGTGCCGGAACAGCCGGCTGCCGGTGGAGCCGTGCACGAGCACCCGCTCCCCGTCCCGGGCGTACGCCACCGGCAGCGCGTACGGCTGGTCGCCGTCGGCGATGGCCAGGTGGGCGACCCGGCCGGCGTCGAGCACGGCGTGCAGCGTCGCCCGGTCACCGACGGCCAGGTCGGGCAGCCGCCGTACCCGGGTCCGGTCGGTGGCCCCGACGGCAGTCGCCCCGGTCGGCGCGGTCCGGTCCCCGGTGTCGGTCGGGGAAGGTCCGACGGGACGGGGCCGGTCCCGGGTGTTCCGGGAACCGGCCCCGTCCGGGCCGCCGGTCAGAGGCGCGACCATGCCTCGGTCAGCACGGCGCGCAGGATCTGCTCGATCTCGTCGAACTGCTGCTGCTCGGCGATCAGCGGCGGGGCGAGCTGCACGACGGGGTCGCCCCGGTCGTCGGCGCGGCAGTAGAGCCCGGCCTGGAAGAGCGCGGTGGAGAGGAAGCCGCGCAGCAGCCGCTCGGACTCGGCCTCGTCGAAGGTCTCCCGGGTGGCCTTGTCCTTGACCAGTTCGATGCCGTAGAAGTAGCCGTCGCCCCGGACGTCGCCGACGATCGGCAGGTCGTTGAGCTTCTCCAGGGTGGACCGGAAGGCGCCCTCGTTGGCCCGGACGTGCCCGATGAGGTCCTCGCGGGCGAACACCTCCAGGTTGGCCAGGGCGACCGCGCAGGAGACCGGGTGGCCGCCGAAGGTCACCCCGTGGGCGAACATGCCGGTCTCGGTGAGGAACGGCTCCATCAGCCGCTCGCTGGCGATCATCGCGCCGAGCGGGGCGTAGCCGGAGGTGATGCCCTTGGCGGTGGTGATGATGTCCGGCTGGTAGCCGTACCGGACGGCGCCGAAGTACTCGCCGAGCCGGCCCCACGAGCAGATCACCTCGTCGCTGACGAGCAGCACGTCGTACGCGTCGCAGATCTCCCGGACCCGCTCGAAGTAGCCGGGCGGCGGCGGGAAGCAGCCGCCGGAGTTCTGCACCGGCTCCAGGAAGACCGCGGCGACGGTGTCCGGCCCCTCCCGCTCGATGGCGCGGCCGATCTCCTCGGCGGCCCAGCGGCCGAACGCCTCGGGGTCGTCGCCGTGCTCGGGGGCCCGGTAGAAGTTGGTGTTCGGCACCTTGATCCCGCCGGGCACCAGCGGCTCGAAGTCGCTCTTGATGCCGGGCAGGCCGGTGATCGACAGCGCGCCCATCGAGGTGCCGTGGTACGCGATGTACCGGCTGACCACCTTGTACTTGTTCGGCTGGCCGGTGCGCTTGAAGTAGGCCCGGGCCAGCTTCCACGCCGCCTCGACGGCCTCGGAGCCGCCGGTGGTGAAGAAGACCCGGTTCAGGTCGCCCGGGGCGAGCGAGGCGACCTTCTCGGCCAGCTCGACGGCCTTGGGGTGGGCGTACGACCAGAGCGGGAAGTAGGCCAGTTCGCCGGCCTGCTTGGCGGCCGCCTCGGCGAGTTCGGTGCGGCCGTGGCCGGCGTTGACGACGAAGAGCCCGGCGAGCCCGTCCAGGTAGCGGCGGCCCTGCGAGTCCCAGACGTACGCGCCCTCGCCGCGCACGATGGTCGGTACCTCGCCGGCGGAGTAGCTGGCCATCCGGGTGAAGTGCATCCAGAGGTGGTCGGTGGCGTTGGCCATGTCAGCCCCATCGGGTCTCGGGCCGGTCAGGGGTGACACCGGCCGCTCTGCCCACGGTTATCCCACAGCCGATGTTGATAACGCAAGTGTGTGGGGCGAATGGCAACGGATTCAGCGAGCGTCTTTTGTCACCGCAACGGAATCCGCATCAGGCGGTGCCCCAGCTGTAGGTCTGCTTGCGCAGCTTCAGGTAGACGAACGCCTCGGTGGAGACCACCCCGGACACCCCGCGCAGCTTCTGGAGGATCTCCAGCAGGTGCTCGTCGTTGCGGCAGACCACCTCGGCCAGCAGGTCGAACGACCCGGCGGTGATCACCACGTAGTCGATCTCCTCGAACTCGGCGAGCCGGTCGGCCACCCTCTCCAGGTCGCCGTCGGTGCGCAGGCCGATCATGGCCTGGCGGGGGAAGCCGAGCTGGAGCGGATCGGTCACCGCCACGATCTGCATGACCCCGGCGTCGAGCAGGCGCTGCACCCGCTGGCGCACCGCCGCCTCGGAGAGGCCGACCGCCTTGCCGATGGTCGCGTACGGGCGCCGCCCGTCCTCCTGGAGCTGCTCGATGATCTGCTTGGCCACGTCGTCGAGCAGGGCGTGACTGGCGCCTTCACGCACGGTCACACGACGGCTGCCGTTGCCGTTCTCCAGTTGCCGGTTGGCCATCGTCCGCTCCCCATGTCCGAATCCTCGTGCTGAGCGTAGTGCCCCGGCGCAGTCTGGCGTATTTCGTGGTCCTTGGCTAATCCCGCAACGGAATCCCTTGTAAGGGAGGTCACCCCATGTCAGGATCAGTCGTCCATCGCCATTGACCCTCCCGCCGGCGCGCCACCCCCGTCCCGCCGCCGACGATGACCCCCCTAGGAGTCGTCAACATGCGTAGTCCCCTCCGGCACCTCACCCGGCGTGGTCTGCTCACCGGGACCCTCGGCTCGGCCGCACTGCTCGCCACGGCGGGCACGCTGGCCGGCTGCGGCACCAAGGGCGCACAGCAGACCGAGGCCGGTTGCAAGAGCGACGACCTCTCCGCCACGGAGAAGAAGCTGGCCTTCTCGAACTGGCCGCAGTACATGGACGTGGACGAGAAGGACGAGTCCAAGCGCCCCACCCTGGACGCGTTCATCGCGAAGTCCGGGATCCAGGTGACGTACACCGAGGACGTCAACGACAACAACGAGTTCTTCGGCAAGGTGCAGAACCAGCTCGCCGGCTGTCAGACCACCGGGCGCGACATCATGGTCCTCACCGACTGGATGGCGGCCCGGATGATCCGGCTCGGCTGGATCCAGAAGCTGGACAAGGCGAAGCTGCCCAACGTCGAGGCGAACCTGCTGCCCTCACTGCGTAACCGCTCCTTCGACAGCGACAACCAGCTCGCCATCCCGTGGCAGTCCGGCCTGGCCGGGCTCGCGTACAACGCCAAGGTGACCAAGGAGATCCGCACCGTCGACGAGCTGCTCACCCGCCCCGACCTCAAGGGCAAGGTAACCGCGCTGTCGGAGATGCGGGACACCATGGGCCTGCTGCTCCAGTCCAACGGGCACGACCCGGCGAACTTCACCACGGCGCAGTTCGACGACGCGCTGAACAAGCTGAAGAAGGCCGTGGACTCCAAGCAGATCCGCAAGTTCACCGGCAACGACTACGCCCCCGACCTGGCCAAGGGCGACATCGCGGCCTGCATCGGCTGGTCCGGTGACGTGGTCCAGCTCGGCTTCGAGGACGAGAAGATCAAGTTCGTGGTGCCCGAGTCGGGCGTGATGCTCTGGTCGGACAACATGCTCGTGCCGAACAAGGCCGGCCACAAGGCCAACGCCGAAGAGCTGATCAACTACTACTACGACCCGGCGGTCGCCGCCAAGCTCGCCGCGTACGTCAACTACATCTGCCCGGTCAAGGGCGCGCAGGCCGAGATGGAGAAGATCGACCCGGACCTGGCCGCGAACCCGCTCATCTTCCCGGACGAGGCGATGCTGTCGAAGTCCAAGGTCTTCATGGCCCTGGACGAGAAGCGGGAGAAGGAGTACGAGACCAAGTTCCAGCAGGTCATCGGGGCGTGAGGCATATGAGCTCGAAGGCGCAGGAGCGCGAGACACCGGCCGGCGATCTGCGCCTGGCCAACCTGACCAAGCGGTTCGGGGTCTTCACCGCGGTGGACGACCTCAGCCTCACCATCCCGCAGGGCTCGTTCTTCGCCCTGCTCGGGGCGTCCGGCTGCGGCAAGACCACCACGCTGCGGATGATCGCCGGGCTGGAGGAACCGACCAGCGGGCAGGTGCTGCTCGGCGACCGGGACATCGCCGGGCTGCGGCCGTACCGGCGGCCGGTGAACACGGTGTTCCAGAGTTACGCGCTCTTCCCGCACCTCGACATCCACGAGAACGTGGCCTTCGGGCTGCGGCGGCGCGGCATCCGCAAGGTCACCGACCAGGTCGAGCGGATGCTCTCGCTGGTGCAGCTCGAAGGGTACGGCCGGCGCCGGCCGGCCCAGCTCTCCGGCGGCCAGCAGCAGCGCGTCGCGCTGGCCCGGGCGCTCATCAACCACCCGCAGGTGCTGCTGCTGGACGAGCCGCTCGGCGCGCTCGACCTCAAGCTCCGCCGGCAGATGCAGATCGAGCTGAAGCGGATCCAGACCGAGGTCGGCATCACCTTCGTCCACGTCACCCACGACCAGGAGGAGGCCATGACCATGGCCGACACGGTCGCGGTGATGAACGCCGGCCGGATCGAGCAGCTCGGCGCCCCCGCCGACCTCTACGAGTACCCGGCCACCGCGTTCGTGGCGAACTTCCTCGGCCAGTCCAACCTGCTGGCCGGCGAGGCCGCCGGCCACAGCGGCGACGACGTGCTGGTCACCGCGCACGGCGCGCGCTTCTCGGTGCCCGCCGGCCGGGCCCGGGCCGACCACGGGCCGGTCTTCCTCGGGGTACGACCCGAGAAGCTGCACCTGGCCGGCGGCCCCGACCAGGTGCCCGCCGGCCACCAGCACCTCGGCGGGGTGGTCAGCGACGCCTCGTACGTCGGGGTGAGCACGCAGTACCTGGTGCGTACGGCGTGGGGCAGCGAGCTGTCCGCGTTCGCGGCGAACAGCGGGGTCGGCGGGCGGCTGCCGGTCGGCAGCCCGGTGACCGCGCACTGGGACCCGCGGCACGCCTTCCTGCTGCCCCGGGCGGCCGGCGAGGACGACCAGACCAGCCCGCTGCTCGACGAGCCGCCGGTGGGTGCGCTGTCATGAGCGCCCTGGCCCACGTACCGACCTCGGCGGGGCAGCCGGCAGCGCCGCCGGGGCCCCGGCGGGGGCGGAGCAGGCTGCTGCCGTACCTCCTGCTGCTGCCCGGCGCCGCCTGGCTGCTGGTCTTCTTCGTCCTGCCGCTGCTCCAGCTCGCCGCGGCCAGCCTCTACGACCCGAGCGGATCGCTCTCCACCGGCTACGCGATGACCGGTGAGGTCGGCAACTACTGGGTCGCGTTGCAGGCGTACTGGCCGCAGTTCGCCCGGTCGTTCGTCTACTCGGCGATCGCGCTGGTGCTGGCCCTGCTGATGGGCTACCCGCTGGCGTACGCGATCGCGCAGAAGGCCGGCCGGTGGAAGAACCTGCTGCTGGTGGCCGTGGTCGCACCGATGTTCACCAGCTTCCTGGTGCGCACCCTGGCCTGGAAGACCATCCTGTCGGACAACGGCTGGCTGGTCGGGCTGCTGCGCGAGGTGCACCTGCTCGGGGCGGACGGCCGGCTGCTGGCCACCCCGTTCGCGGTGGTGCTCGGCCTGACGTACAACTTCCTGCCGTTCCTGGTGCTGCCGCTGTACGCGAGCCTGGAGCGGCTCGACCCGCGGCTGCTGGAGGCGGCGAGCGACCTGTACGCGAGCCCGCTGCGCGCCTTCCGGAAGGTCACCCTGCCGCTGTCCATGCCCGGGCTGATCGCCGGCACGCTGCTCTTCTTCATCCCGGCCACCGGCGACTACATCAACGCCGAGCTGCTCGGCACACCGAACGAGTACATGATCGGCAACGTCATCGACTCGGCGTTCCTGGTCCGGCTGGACTACCCGCAGGGCGCGGCGTTGTCGTTCCTGCTGATGGCGGCGATCCTCGCGATCGTCTTCGTCTACCTGCGCAAGGCCGGCACCGAGGAGGTGTTGTGATGCGACGCTGGATCGCCGACCGCTGGGTGATGGGCGTGGCACTGCTCGTCCTCGGCTACCTCTCGCTGCCGATCGTGGTGGTCGCCGGGCTGTCCTTCAACCGGCCGTCCAGCCGGCTGTCCTACGACTTCAACGAGTTCACCCTGGACAACTGGACCCACCCCTGCGCCACCTCCGACATGTGCGACGCGGTGGTACGCAGCATGGAGATCGGCCTGATCGCCACGGTGGTCTCCACCATCCTCGGCACGCTCATGGCGTTCGCCCTGGTCCGGCACGGCTTCCGCGGGCGGTCCGGGATCAACGGCCTGATCTTCCTGCCGATGGCCACCCCGGAGCTGGTGATGGGCACCTCGCTGCTCGCCCTCTTTGTCGCCGCCGGGGTGCCGCAGGGCTTCTGGACCATCGTCATCGCGCACGTGATGTTCTGCGTCTCGTTCGTGGTGGTCACCGTGAAGGCCCGGCTCGCCGGCATGGACCGGCGGCTGGAGGAGGCCGCCATGGACCTCTACGCCAGCGAGTGGCAGACCTTCCGGCGGATCACCCTGCCCCTGGTGCTGCCCGGCATCGTGGCCGCCGCGCTGCTGGCCTTCTCGCTCAGCTTCGACGACTTCATCATCACGAACTTCAACGCCGGCACCACGGTCACCTTCCCGATGTACGTCTGGGGCGCCGCGCAGCGGGGCATCCCGCCGCAGGTCAACGTCATCGGCACGGCGATGTTCGCGATCGCGCTGCTGCTGGTCGGGGCCAGCTCGCTGCGCGGCCGGCGGGCCCGGCGGGCCGCCCTCGCGGTCGCCGCCGCGCCCGCCCGGACGGTGCAGAGCGGATCATGAAACTTCCGCATACCGGCCGGGCGCTGGCCGACGCCGCGCCCGTCCCGTACTGGCTCGACCGGCCGGACCGCCCGGATCCGCTGCCGCCGCTGGCCGGCGCCCACGACACCGACCTGCTGGTGGTCGGCGGCGGCTACTCCGGCCTCTGGACCGCGCTGCTGGCCAAGGAGGCCGACCCGGACCGGGACGTGCTCCTGGTGGAGGCCGGCACCTGCGGCTGGGCCGCGTCCGGGCGCAACGGCGGGTTCTGTGCCGCCTCGCTCACCCACGGCCTCGCCAACGGGGCCGAGCGGTGGCCCGGCGAGATCGACGAGCTGGAACGGCTCGGCCGGGAGAACCTGGACGCCATCGACGACACGCTGGCGAAGCACGGCATCGACTGCGACTTCGAACGCACCGGGGAGCTGGCGGTGGCGGTGGCGCCGTACCAGCTCGCCGGGCTGGCGGAGGACGCCGACCTGGCCCGCCGGTACGGCCACGACGTCCGGCTGCTCGACCGCGACGAGGTGCGCGCCGAGGTGGCCTCCCCGACGTACCTGGGCGGGATGTGGGACCGGGACCGGGTGGCCCTGCTCGACCCGGCGAAGCTGGCCTGGGGGCTGCGCCGCGCCGTCCTCGACCTGGGCGTCCGGATCCACGAGCACACCCGGGTGACCGGGCTGGCCCGCGACGGCGGTGCGCTGCGGGCGACCACGGCCGGCGGCCCGGACGCCGCGCCCGCCGCGGTCCGCGCCCGGCAGGTGGTGCTCGCCACCAACGCGTTCCCGCCGCTGCTGCGCCGGCTGCGCGCCTGGCTGGTGCCGGTCTACGACTACGCGCTGATGACCGAGCCGCTGACGCCCGCCCAGCGCGACGCCATCGGCTGGCGCAACCGGCAGGGGCTGGCCGACACCGGCAACCAGTTCCACTACTACCGGATCACCGCGGACGGCCGGATCCTGTTCGGCGGCTACGACGCGATCTACCACTACGGCAACCGGATGGCTCCCGAACTGGAGCAGCGCGAGGCCACCTTCACCGCGCTGGCGTCGCACTTCTTCACGACCTTCCCCCAGTTGGAAGGGCTGCGCTTCAGCCACCGCTGGGGCGGCGTCATCGACACCTGCACCCGGTTCTGCGCGTTCTTCGGCACCGCCTACGAGGGGCGGCTGGCGTACGCGGCCGGGTTCACCGGGCTCGGCGTCGGGGCGACCCGGTTCGGCGCCCGGGTGATGCTCGACCTGCTCGGCGGCGAGGAGACCCCGCTGACCCGGCTCGACCTGGTCCGCCGCAAGCCGCTGCCGTTCCCGCCGGAGCCGATCCGGGCCACCGGCATCAACCTCACCCGCTGGTCGCTCGCCCGCGCCGACGCGCGGGAGGGGCGGCGCAACCTCTGGCTCCGTACCCTCGATCGTCTTGGACTGGGGTTCGACTCCTGATGCGTATCCTCCTCGTCGGCGCCGGCGGAGTCGGCTCCGCCGCCGTCGCCATCGCCGCCCGCCGTTCCTTCTTCGAGACCATGGTGGTCGCCGACCACGACCCCACCCGCGCCGCGCGGGCGGTGGCCGGCCACGGCGACCGGTTCGTCGCCGCGACCGTCGACGCCTCCTCCGCCGAGGCGGTCGCCGCGCTCTGCCGGGAACACCGGATCACCCACGTGCTCAACGCGGTCGACCCGCGCTTCGTCATGCCGATCTTCGACGGCGCGTTCACCGCCGGGGCCGACTACCTCGACATGGCGATGTCGCTGTCCCGGCCGCACCCGGACGCGCCGCACGCCGAGACCGGGGTGAAGCTCGGCGACGAGCAGTTCGCCGCGGCCTCCGCCTGGGCGGAGGCCGGCCGGCTGGCGCTCTGCGGCATCGGCGTCGAACCCGGCCTCTCCGACGTCTTCGCCCGCTACGCCGCCGACGAACTCTTCACCGAGATCGACGAGATCGGGGTACGCGACGGCGCGAACCTCACGGTCGACGGCTACGACTTCGCCCCCTCGTTCTCCATCTGGACCACCATCGAGGAGTGCCTGAACCCGCCCGTGGTCTGGGAGGCCGACCGTGGGTGGTTCACCACCCCGCCGTTCTCCGAGCCCGAGGTGTTCGAGTTCCCCGAGGGAATCGGCCCGGTCGAGTGCGTCAACGTGGAACACGAGGAGGTGCTGCTCATCCCGCGCTGGGTCAAGGCGAAGCGGGTCACCTTCAAGTACGGCCTCGGCGACGAGTTCATCGAGGTGCTGAAGACCCTGCACAAGCTCGGCCTCGACTCGGCTTCGCCCGTCAGCGTCCGGGGTGCCGACGTCTCGCCGCGCGACGTCGTGGCGGCCTGCCTGCCCGACCCGGCCACGCTCGGTGACCGGATGCGCGGCAAGACCTGTGCGGGCACCTACGTGACCGGCACCGGGGTGGACGGCCGGCCGCGGCGGGTCTACCTCTACCACGTGGTCGACAACGAGTGGTCGATGGCGGAGTACGGTCACCAGGCGGTGGTCTGGCAGACGGCCGTCAACCCGGTCGTGGCCCTGGAGTTGCTGGCCACCGGGGCCTGGTCCGGCACCGGCGTGCTCGGCCCGGAGGCGCTGCCCCCGGTGCCCTTCCTCGACCTGCTCACCGGCTACGGCTCGCCGTGGGGAATGGAGGAGCGGTGACCCGCTACGGCCCGATGTTCGGCCCCGACGTGACCTTCCTCGGCGTGCCGCCGTGCACGCTGGAGGAGCCGGTGACGTACGCCGACGCCGACGTGGTGATCGTCGGCGCGCCCTTCGACGGCGGCACCTCGCACCGGCCGGGCACCCGGTTCGGCCCGTCCGCCATCCGCCAGGCCTGCTACCTGCCGCACGACGGCTCCCGCCCGTCCCTGGCCCTGCGGGTGGACGGCCTGCGGGACCTGTGCGTCTACGACGCGGGCGACGTCGAGATGTTCTCCGGCGACATCGAGCGTTCGCTGGCCGCGCTGGAGACGGCCGTGCACGCGGTCGCCGCCGCCGGGGCCATCCCGATCGTGCTCGGCGGCGACCACTCCATCGCCCTGCCGGACGCCACCGGGGTGGCCCGGCACCACGGCCTCGGCCGGGTGTCCCTGGTGCACTTCGACGCGCACGCCGACACCGGGGACATCGAGTTCGGCTCGCTGCACGGGCACGGCCAGCCGATGCGCCGGCTCATCGAGTCCGGCGCCGTACGCGGCGACCGCTTCCTCCAGATCGGCCTGCGCGGCTACTGGCCGGGGCCGGAGACGCTGTCCTGGATGGCCGGGCAGCGGATGCGCTCGTACGAGATGACCGAGGTGGTGGCGCGGGGGCTGGACGAGTGCCTGACCGAGGCGTTCGGCATCGCCACCGACGAGTGCGAGGGCGTCTTCCTCTCCGTCGACGTGGACGTGGTCGACCCCGGCATGGCCCCCGGCACCGGCACCCCCGAGCCCGGCGGGTTCACCTCCCGGCAACTGCTCGACGCGGTCCGCCGGGTCTGCTACGAACTGCCGGTGGTGGGCGTGGACGTGGTCGAGGTCGCACCGCCCTACGACCACGCCGACATCACCGCGTACCTCGGCAACCGGGTGGTGCTGGAGGCGTTGTCGGCGATCGCCCGCCGCCGCCGCGACGCCACCGGCGGCGACCCCTGGAACCCGAGACAACCCCTCCTCGACGCCCGCTGACCGCTACCGCCGGGCGCAGCGGGGGACGAGGCGGAGCGGTTCGGTGGTCTCGGTGAGCGAGTTCGGCTCGACGACGAGGCGGGCCGTGGCGGTGGCGGGCCCGGGCCGGAACGCGCCCTGGTCGGCGGGGATGGTGGCCGTCCAGGTGCCGGCGGTGCGGTCGTCGGTGCACGCGCCGATCACGCCGAACCCGAAGCCGGTGACCGGGGTGCGGCGGACCCGCTGGCCGAGGTGGACCTCGATGTACGCCAGGCCCCGCTCGGCGCCGCAGGCGTACCGGCCGCCGATGGTGGCGGTGTGCGCGCGGACGTCCGTAATGCCGAACCAGTTGACGGAGATCTTCGGGGCCGGTGCGGCGACGGCGGCGCCCGGCGCGAGGCCGAGGGTGGCGGCGGTGGCGAGCGTGGCGAGGCCACCGGCGAGCACGGGGTGTCTGACCGGGCGCATGCGCGGGCTCCTGTCTGCGGTGGTGGGACGATGCTCCGATGTGGACCGGCCACAGCATCCCACCGGCGCGGCGCCAGCGAGCTGGAAGATCTCGGACAGTCAGCGGGCGAGGTGGGAGCGGATGAGGAAGCGGACGCCCTCGGGGGCCTCCAGGGAGAAGCCGCTGCCCCGGCCGGGCACCACGTCGACCGTGAGCCGGGTGTGTTTCCACAGGTTCCACTGGGCGGTGGACATCCAGAACTCGACCGGCTCGGGCACGCCCTCGACCGCCAGCGAGGCGAGCAGCACGTCGGAGGCGCCGGTGCGGAACTCGCCGGCCGGGTCTGCTGCGTCCGGGAGACGGCGGCGGCCAGGAAGTCGGAGTAATGGCCCTGCTGGATCAGCGCCCGGGACGGGCAGGTGCAGACCTCGCCCTGGTTGAGGGCGAACATGGTGAATCCCTCGAGCGCCTTGTCAAAGAAGTCGTCGCGGGACGAGCTGACGTCGTCGAAGAAGATGTTCGGGCTCTTGCCGCCCAGCTCCAGGGTGACGGGTTTGATGTTCTCGCTGGCGTACTGCATGATCAGCCGCCCGGTGGTGGTCTCGCCGGTGAACGCCACCTTCGCCACCCGGGGCGAGGAGGCGAGTGGCTTGCCCGCCTCGACACCGAAGCCGTTGACCACGTTGACCACGCCCGGCGGGAGCAGGTCGGCGACCAGCGAGAGCAGGTAGTGGATCGAGGCCGGGGTCTGCTCGGCCGGCTTGAGCACCACGGCGTTGCCGGCGGCGAGCGCCGGGGCGAGCTTCCAGACCGCCATGAGGATCGGGAAGTTCCACGGGATGATCTGCCCGACCACGCCGAGCGGCTCGTGGAAGTGGTACGCCACGGTGTCGTCGTCGATCTCACCGAGCGAGCCCTCCTGGGCCCGGATCGCCCCGGCGAAGTAGCGGAAGTGGTCGATCGCGAGCGGGATGTCGGCGGCCAGCGTCTCGCGTACCGGTTTGCCGTTCTCCCAGGTCTCGGCGATGGCGAGGGATTCCAGGTTCTCCTGCATCCGATCGGCGATCTTGTTGAGGATGAGCGACCGCTCGGCGACCGAGGTGCGGCCCCAGGCGTCGGCGGCGCCGTGCGCGGCGTCGAGGGCTTTCTCCACGTCCTCGGCGGTGCCCCGGGCCACCTCGCAGAAGGTCTGCCCGGTCACCGGGGTGGGGTTCTCGAAGTACCGGCCGCCGTGCGGCTTCACGTACTCCCCGCCGATGAAGTGGTCGTAGCGGGACTGCCAGTGGGTGGGGGCGTCGTAGCGCGTCATGGGTACCTCCGCCGTCCGTCAGGGGTGGATGGCGGGGGACGTTAGTTTCCGCGACGTTGCAGCAACGTTGCGCGTGGAAGGTCGTACTCCTCGGCGAGCTGCCGGGCCCGGGCCAGGGCGAGCGGCCGGCGCGGCGCGCCCGGCGGCAACGCCCGCGCCAGGGCCTGCCAGGCGGTGAGGTCG